>QIHS01000091.1 GCA_003229095.1 Woeseia sp.
AAAACAGAGGTCGAGCTTGCTCGTGCGGACGGTCTCGTTCGCGGGCGTGTTCAGTTCGCAGGCAGCAATTCGTTTGAATATGTGTTTGAGAGTTCGCCGGCAACCGTGAGGGCGGAGGCCCACGTGTCGAACAACGTCATGACGATTCGCGTGCCAGAGGCGGAAGTAAATCGCTGGGCGGACTCGGAGCAAATATCAATTGCCGCGGAACAGGTTCTCGATAATGGTGATCTGTTATCTATCCTGGTGGAAAAAGACTTCACCTGTCTTGCGCCACGCGAAGGCGAAGACGAGTCAGACATGTTTCCGAATCCTGACTCGGGCAAGCAGAACTGCTGAGGAAGAATTTATGCCCGCCGGACGATATGCGAGTTTCACACCTGAGTCAGTGGTGTTTCTCACTGAACTTAAGAACAACAACAACCGTGACTGGTTCAACGAAAATAAGAAGCGCTACGAAGAACAGGTGCTCGATGTTGCGCTACGCTTTATCCATTCAATGCAGGAACCGCTGGCCGACATAGCGCCGCATTTTACGGCAATTCCGAAACGCATGGGCGGATCGCTGATGCGCGTTTACCGGGATACGCGATTTTCCAAAAACAAGACGCCGTATAAGACCAATATTGGCATTCAGTTTCGCCATGAACAGGCGCGAGATGTACACGCCCCTGGGTACTACGTGCACATTGATCCCGAGCAGATTTTTCTGGGAGCCGGTATGTGGCGACCGGCGCCGGATGCTCTCAAAGGCATCCGGGAAAGGATCAGTGACAAACCGGTGGAATGGGAGCGGGTGAGGGACGATAAGGGTTTCAAACGCCATTTTAAACTGGGCGGCGAGGTCCTGACGCGGCCGCCGCGAGGCTATGCCAAAGATCACCCGCAGATTGACGACATCAAACGCAAGGATTTCATTGCAATCCAAAACCTGTCCCTGGAGGACGCCCTGAAGCCCAGGTTTCAGCAGAAAGTTGAGACAGCGTTTCGCGCGGCGAATCCTTATATGGCGTTTCTGTGTAAGGCTGTCAATGTTCCGTTTTGACGCGCTGCCAAGCTCGAATTGGCGGCCAAAAATCCGGCTATATTCCTGACAGTGGTCGGTGCTAGAATCCGCGCGCCACGGCCAAAAGAGCCGCAAATGAAACGATTTTAGATCGACCTGAGGGACTCCATGGCTGTTTTCGACGATTCTGCATTCGACGCGCACGAACGCGTGGTTTTTTGCCATGACGCGAGCACGGGCCTGAAGGCCATAATCGCGATCCACTCGACAGTGCTCGGCCCGGCAGCCGGTGGCACCCGACTCTGGTCATACGCCAGCGATGAAGAGGCGCTGCACGATGTATTGCGCCTCGCTCAGGGTATGAGTTACAAAAATGCGATGGCTGGCCTGAAGTTTGGTGGCGGCAAAGCAGTCATTATTAACACGCCGGATTTCGCAGGATCAGACTCGCTTTATGAGCGGTATGGCGAGTTCGTGGATCAGCTCGGTGGCAGTTATGTCACCGCGGAAGATGTTGGCATGAGCGTTGAAATCATGGAGATCATCGCGCGCCGCACAAAGTACGTTGCGGGATTATCGAAAAAGGAAAGTGGGGCAGGCGGCGATCCATCACCGAAAACCTCTTTTGGTATTTTCAAAGGTATCGAGGCGGCGGTGCAATTCAAGCTTGGCCACGAGAATCTGGGTGGGCTGTCCGTCGCGGTCCAGGGTGTTGGTAAAGTCGGTTACCATCTCTGTCGGTTTCTTCACGAGGCCGGCGCGAGTCTTGTTGTTGCGGACATGGACGCAGGCTGTATCGAACGTGTGGTGCAGGAATTTGGCGCAACCAGTGTGGCGCTTGAAGACATTCTGTCGCAGGATGTGGATGTGGTTGCACCCTGTGCGCTTGGCGCAGTTTTCAATGAGCGTTCAATTTCCTCATTGCAGGCAAGCGTCATTGCGGGCGGTGCCAACAATCAGCTTGAGACAGCAGCAGACGGGCAGCGTCTGCACGATGCCGGAATCTTGTTTGCGCCGGACTACGTCATCAATGGCGGCGGAATCATCAATGTGGCCAGCGAATATTATCGCGACCTGGACGATGACGAAGTCTGGGAACGCGTCGCGGCGATTGGCCCGCGCCTGACCGGCATTTTCGAAGAAGCAAAGTCCAGCGACGTCCCGACCAACGAAGTCGCCGACAGACAAGCGAAAAAAATTATCTCTGACGCGACCTCAGGTACTGACACCTGAAAACGGGCTCTGACCCGGTTATTTTTGGGGTTAGAGGTCTCTGGGAACCACTATGCCGAGATTCCTGCGTTCGACTCGCCACAGGTCGATCAATTCTGCTCGTTTATCGGGGTCTTCCAACGACAGGTCGTTGGCCTCACCGGGGTCGGCGACGATGTTATACAACTCGAAATTGTTTTCGTCGAATGGTCCTTCGGTGGTAACGATTTTCCAGCGACCCTGCCGGAGGTAACTTCGTCCGCGATGTGACAGAACAGTTACATACTCATCGTCGTGAACCGTGTCTGACTGGCCGCCGAGAAAATCGAGCATGCTCTCGCCAATCATGGGTTGCACAGATCCGTCACTCGGGTACACCGCGCCGGCAACTTCCAGAAAGGTCGGTGCCAGGTCCATGACCGTCAGGTAGCCAGTGTCGATTGTGCCATCCGCCGTGACGCCTTTACCAGCAACGATCATCGGTGCAACAATGCCGCCCTCGTGTGTATAACCCTTGTGCTTCTGGAACGGTGCGGAACCGGCTTCCGCCCACTGCGGGCCGTAAGATACGAATGTGTCAGCCGTGCCCATCAGATCGTAGCTGCTGTTGTCGAAAGTTGCCTGCAGGTATTCAGCAAACTGATCGTATCCGACGCCATTGTAGAAGTCTTCAGCAGCGGCACCGTTGTCGCCCATGAATACGATGAGTGTGTTGTCGTAGAGATCGTTTTCTTTAAGGTAGTCGATCAGGCGACCGATATGGTCGTCCAGGTTATCGACCATTGCCGCGTACAGTTCCATTTTTCTCGATTCACGCTTTTGCTCCTCCGCATTCAGTTCATCCCATGGCGTAATCTTTTCGTTGCGCGGTGGAAGCTCGGACGACAACGGGATAATGCCGGCCTCTTTCAGAGATTCGAAACGGCGCTCACGGAGAGCATCGTATCCGTCGTCGTATCGCCCCGAATACAAATACAGGTATTCGTCCGGAACCTGCAATGGCCAGTGTGGGGAAGTATATGCGGCAAACGCAAAAAATGGTTTACCGTTGTCTCTGTCCCGCTCGATGAACTGAATGAGTTTATCGGTGTAAAAATCGGTTGAGTAACGACCTGTCGGATAGTCAACCAAAGTTGATCCGCCCTCAAAAAATCCGCGGTCGTCGAAATGGGTGCCGGCACCGTCTAGCAGGTTGTAAGCGCGGCTGAATCCGGCGGCATGCGGACTGGTTTCGAGTTCGAGGCCCAGATGCCATTTGCCGACCGTATAGGTGTCATAGCCGGCATCCAGCAATAATCGTGGAAAAGGAACGATTCGATCAGACAGACTGTTTTCATAGCCATCCAGCGGTACGCCAGCAACACCCTCAACGCCCTGAGATGCCATACCCGCGACATGGTTGTTGTTGCCACTTAGCAGCATCGCGCGTGTCGGCGCACACACTGGAGCAGTATGAAATTGAGTAAACAGCACGCCTTGTGCAGCCAGCGCATCGATGTTGGGTGTGTCGATGTCACTGCCGTAAACGCCGAGGTCTGCATATCCGAGGTCGTCGGCAACGATCAGGAGAATATTTGGTCGTTCTGTCGCAGCGGCCGATATGTTACAAATGCCCAGTATGCTTGTGGCGGTCGCCAACAATACACTTGATCGTAAATTCATGGCGTTACTGCTCCAGTGGAATCAGGTGAGCACCTTACAGCTTGTCTACGATCGCCAGCAACTACGAACACCGATCACTGTCCCGATAAAGTCCACCAAACATCCTCAAATTGGTCATAATTGGTCGCGGTAGTATGAACCTCGTCCGGTCGCAAAGACGAGCCGGCACTTTCCAAATGGTATCAACAAAAACGAAGGCGTTGCACGTGGCAGAAAACCCCATTCTCTGGTCTCCCGGCAAGGATCGCGCCGAAAAAAGCGCGATGTATCGGTTCATGAAGGCGCAGGGCTGCGACGATTTTGAGAGTTTGCATCAATGGTCGCTCACGAACACGCCGGATTTCTGGCAGGCACTTTGTGATTTTGCCGGCGTAGATTTCGCCAAAGAAGCGTCGTCCGTTGTTGATCAACCCGGCGACATAACGACAGCGCGCTGGTTCGAAGGCGCACGATTAAGCTTTCCTGCGCATATTCTTCGGCATAGCGGCGCTCGCGCTGCAATTGTGTTTCGCGGTGAGAGCGGTGTGCGACGGGAAGTCAGTTTCGATGATTTGAACCTGCAGGTCGCGGCTGTTGCAGCCGGGCTCAAAGCAGCTGGCGTAAAAAAGGGCGATCGGGTGGCGGCTTTCCTGCCCAACTGTCCCGAAGCAATCATCGCGATGCTGGGCGCCACCAGCATCGGCGCAATCTGGTCATCCTGTTCGCCGGATTTTGGCATCAACGGTGTGGTTGATCGGTTCGGTCAAATCAAACCGAAAGTTCTGTTCTGCGCGGACGGCTATTTCTACAACGGCAAACGAATCGAATCCCTGAGCGCGGTTGGCGGGGTGCTGGATAAAATCAGCAGTATCGAACACGCCGTCGTCGTGCCTTTTACGGGAGAAGCGGTCTCTCTCGATGATGTTCGTGCCGGCGTGCATTGGCAGGACTTTGCTCAGTCGGGGCATACACTTGAATGTGTGCCTGTTGAATTCAATCACCCGCTCTACATCATGTATTCCTCGGGCACGACGGGCGCACCCAAATGCATTGTGCATGGCACCGGCGGCACGCTGGTGCAGCACATGAAAGAACACCTGTTGCATTGCGATATCGGTCCTGATGATCGAGTGTTCTATTTCACGACCTGTGGCTGGATGATGTGGAACTGGCTCGTCAGTGCGCTGACTGTTGGCGCGACGATTGTGCTGTACGACGGCTCGCCTTTTTACGAAGAAGGTCGGGCACTCTGGCGCATGGCACAGGAGGAAAAGCTGACCGTTTTTGGCACCAGCGCAAAGTTTATTGCGGCGCTGGAAAAAAACGGCGTGCGGCCAGGCGATGAATTTGACCTGTCCTCGATCAAGACTATTTTTTCAACCGGGTCGGTACTCGCGCCGGAGAGCTTTGACTACGTTTACGAAGCCATCGCGGCGGATGTGCAGCTGGCATCGATTTCGGGTGGCACGGATATCATCAGTTGTTTTGCCGGAGGCAACCCGCTGCTGCCTGTTCGTCGTGGCGAACTACAGTGCCTCGCGCTTGCCATGCAGGTGGAGGTGTTCAACGACGATGGCGAAGCGGTCATTGGCGAGAATGGTGAGTTGGTGTGTAGCAATGCATTTCCGTCGATGCCGGTTTGCTTCTGGAACGATCCTGGCAACAAGCAATATCACGCCGCTTATTTTGAACGATTTCCCGGCGTCTGGGCGCAGGGGGACTACGCGCAAGTTACCGTTAACGGCGGCATGGTGATCTACGGTCGCTCGGATGCCGTGCTCAACCCGGGCGGAGTCAGGATTGGCACGGCGGAAATTTACCGCCAGGTCGAGAGGCTGGATGAGGTGCTGGAGAGTATTGCTATTGGTCAGGACTGGGAAGATGACGTGCGTGTCATTCTGTTCGTCATCATGCGCGATGATTCGCCGCTTGATGACGAGGTCAGGGCAAAGATTTGCCGGGTGATTCGTGAAAACACCACGCCACGGCATGTGCCGTCGAAGATTGTTGCTGTGCCCGAGATTCCGCGCACGATCAGCGGAAAAATTGTGGAGCTTGCGGTGCGAAACGTTGTGCACGGAAGACCGGTTAACAATGTAGATGCCCTGGCCAACCCCGGGGCGCTGGCGCATTTCAAAAATATAGCTGAACTGGAGGCCGAATGACGAATACAAATCAGATTGGGGAGATGGTTTGCGAAGGAAAAGTGCTCCCGGAATGGATTGATATCAACAATCACATGAACGTCGCCTACTACGTGCTTGCGTTCGATTACGGCGTCGATGCGCTATGGGAGCGTTTCGGCATCAATGATGAATACATGTCGACATGCCGTGGTTCGACGTTCGCTGTGGAATGCCACCTGACCTATCAGCAAGAGTTGCTCGAGGGCGATCAATATTTCGTAACAGCGCAAATCCTGGCGTTTGATGAAAAACGAATACATCAGTTTCTGCGCCTCTATCATGCTGAAAAGCACTACCTGGCCGCCACAGCTGAATGGATGAACCTGCATATCAATCTGGATTCGCGGCGCGTGTGCCCGTGGCCGGAGTCGATTCGATCGCGAATCGGAGAATTTGCGCATGCCCAGGAAAATTCGGAATCGCCCGCCGAGGTGGGGCGGAAGATGGCCATCAAAAAACCGCTTTACAGTTTGCAGCAAGATTAAGACGCGATGAGTGATGACAAAACACTGCTGATGGCGATTGACCAGGGCACGAGCAGCAGCCGTGCCGTGATCTTCAATCGCGACGCAGGTGTCATCGCGACTGCGCAGTTGGAGTTTCCGCAGGAATATCCGCAACCCGGCTGGGTAGAGCACGATCCCGAGGCAATCTGGGAATCGGTCGTGACTGTCACGCGGCAGGCACTGGATAATGCCGGCAATCCGTCAATAACAGCGATTGGCATTACGAACCAAAGAGAGACAACGCTGGTCTGGGACCGGCAAAGCGGCAAATGTATTCATCACGCCATTGTCTGGCAGGATCGTCGCACGGCTGCTTATTGTCAGGAATTGAAAGCGGCGGGCGAAGAAGAAGCGGCAATTGCAAAAACCGGCTTGCGCCTGGACCCGTATTTCTCGGCGAGCAAAATCCGCTGGATTCTCAAGCATGTGGACGGTGCCCGTGAGCTTGCGGTCGCTGGCCGTCTCGCGTTTGGCACAGTCGATTGTTTCCTGCTGTGGCGGCTGACCGGCGGACAGGTGCATGCAACAGATGCGAGTAACGCCTCTCGTACGTTGCTGTTCAATATTCATACGCAGAAATGGGATGAGCAATTGCTCGACTTGTTCGGTGTACCTGCATCCATGCTGCCGAAGGTATTGGACTGCGCGGCGGATTTCGGTACTACGACCAAGGCCGCGATCGGCGCTGCGATTCCGATTTGCGGTATGGCCGGCGATCAGCAGGCGGCGTTGGTCGGGCAGGCTGCGTTTATGCCCGGAATGACCAAGAGCACCTATGGCACAGGGTGTTTTGTGATTGCGAATACGGGGCATGAAGCGCTCACATCCAAAAACAACCTGCTAACGACGGTTGCGTACAGACTGAACGGCGAAGTGACCTACGGCCTGGAGGGCAGCATCTTCGCCGCTGGATCCGCCATTCAATGGCTTCGTGACCAACTTAAGCTGATCGAAACTGCGGGAGAGACAGAATCAATTGCACAGGCGACCGGCATCGTCGACCACGTGCATGTTGTGCCGGCATTTGCAGGGCTTGGCGCACCCTATTGGGATCCTGATGCTCGCGCGGCCATACTCGGTTTATCGCGTGACAGCGGTATCGGCGAGATCGTGACCGCCACATTACAGGCCGTTGCGTATCAGACTCGAGACCTGATCGATGCCATGTCGGAAGACGGTGTCAGCCCAAGCGTCATTCGAGTCGATGGCGGTATGGTAACGAATGACTGGTTTTTGTCGTTTCTGTCCGGGATGCTCGGACTGCCGGTCGAGCGCCCGCAGAATGTCGAATCGACAGCGCTTGGCGCAGCCTTCCTCGCCGGATTGCAAAGTGGTGTTTATGCATCGACAGATGAAATCGCCTCGTTATGGGCGAGAGACGAAATTTTCGATTCCACACTCGACAAGAAGCTGCGACAGGATCTTTATGCCGGTTGGCGAAATGCGGTGCAAAGAATACGCAGCTAGCGACGAAAACGGGCTCTCACCCCATTTACTGATGTCGTTCTGCCAAACGGTGTGCGACATCGGACATGCTCAGGCCCTGATGCTTTAGCAGAACCAGTACGTGGAACATCAGATCAGCGACTTCGTCGATAATTTCTTCGCGGTTTTCCGACATTGCGGCGAGTGCGACTTCGACACCTTCCTCGCCGACTTTTTGTGCGATTTTCTTTGTGCCTTCGCGCATCAGTCTTGCGGTGTAACTGCCGGTCGGCTGATCCGATTGCCGCTCGCCAATAATGGACTCGAGCTGGCCGATAAAGCCGAATCCTTGTTGTTCCTCTTCCTGGTCGAAACAGCTGTATTTCCCGAGATGACAGGTCGGTCCGCTCGGCGTCGCTGTCACCAGCAGTGAGTCATTGTCACAATCGATTTCCAAACTGTGTAGTTTTAACCTGTTGCCGGATGTTTCACCTTTCGTCCACAGGCACTGTCGTGATCGACTGAAGAAAGTGACCCAGTCACTTTCTTGGGTTGCAGCAAGCGCGTCGGCGTTCATGTAACCAAGCATCAGGACACGCCCGGTAACGGCATGTTGGACGATGGCGGGCACAAGACCATCGCCTTTCGCCCAGTCAATGTCTTGCTGAAGTCGTTTCACAAGCGGACCTCGATGTTGGCGGATTGCAGGAATTGCTTTAGTTCCGGAATGGCGATTTCGCCGCTATGAAAAACGCTGGCGGCGAGTGCCGCCGAGACGTTTGTTGTCGTAAAGACATCTACGAAGTCCTGTAGTTTACCGGCACCACCGGACGCGACCAGCGGCACCGTGCACTGCGCTTGCACAGTGAGAAGCTGGTCTGTGTCGTAACCGTCCCGTACACCGTCGGAATTCATGCAATTGAGCACGATTTCGCCAGCGCCACGTTCCTGCACTTCTTTAATCCAGGCGCAGGTGCTTCGCCTCGTGTTTACAGTCTTTTTTTCATCGCCCGTATACTGGCAGACCTGCCACGCTTCGCCATTGCGCAGGCTGTCGATACCGAGCACAACACACTGCGATCCGAATCGTCGCGCAAGTTCTGAAATCAACGACGGATTTTCCAGTGCTGGCGAATTGATGGAAATCTTGTCTGCGCCCAGACGCAATATATCCTCAGCGGTGTCGACAGTTCGAATACCGCCAGCGACACAAAACGGGATATCGAGCAGAGCTGCGACTTCGGTGATCCAGCGGCGATCCACTGTACGATCATCCGGGCTTGCGGATATGTCGTAGAACACAAGTTCGTCTGCGCCAGCCGCACAATATCTTGCGGCTAGCTCAAGTACGTCACCGACTACCCGGTGATTGCGAAACTGTACGCCTTTGACGACGCTGCCGTCACGTACATCCAGGCAGGGAATTATGCGGCGGGCAGGAATGTCGATACCTCCTGTTTGGTGATTCTCCCGTCGAGCAGGGCACGTCCGCTGATCGCGGCCTGTACGTCAATATTGCGTAGCGCATGCAGGTCGTCGATATTCCGAACGCCACCCGATGCCTGCAGGTAAAGTTGCGGATAACGTTCACGCAGTTCGGCGTACAAAGCGAGATTCGGTCCACTCAACGCGCCGTCACGACTGATGTCAGTGCACAGCACATATTTTAAATCCGAATCTGCATATTCATCGATGCATTGCCACAGCGTCTTGTCTTCAGTTCGAGTCCAGCCATGGGTTGCGAGGAATGGCACGCCGTCGGCGTCGATATTCACATCCAGCGCCAGCACAATTTTCTCAGATCCGTACGTATTCAGCCATTTGCGCACTTGATTCGGTTCATTGATCGCGAGGCTGCCAACAACGACACGGTCGAGACCGGTTTCAAGCCAGGATTGAATCTGGGTTTGCGTGCGTATACCGCCGCCAAGTTGCACTGCAAATTTACTCGATGCAACGATTTCACGAACAATTGACAGGTTGAGTTGCTGACCGGTTCGGGCACCATCGAGGTCGACAATGTGCAAGTTCCTGAAGCCGATCGATTCGTAGGTCCGCGCAAGCGATGCTGGTTCATTGCCGTAATCCGTTTGCCGGTTAAAATCGCCCTGTAACAGTCGTACGCACCGTCCCTGCCGGAGGTCGATAGCGGGAATAATGTTCATGATGCAAGCTTAACGAAATTGCCAAGAAGTTTTGCGCCGGCCGCTGCTGATCGCTCCGGATGAAATTGTGTGGCATAGAAATTGTCCTGTGCAAGGACAGCGGTAAACGGTTCAGTGTGGTTGGCCGTTCCGATAGTGTAGCTGCCGGATGGCAATGCGAAACTGTGAACAAAGTAGAAATAACTGCCGTCATCAATGCCTTCAAACAGGGCGTGCGGCGCGGTTTGGCGAACGCGGCACCAACCGGTATTCGGTACAGGTAATCGTGGCTCGGCACGCATTCTTTTCGCAACGGCCGGGATGATGCCGAGGCAGTCGGCCTGATTTTCTTCCGATGATTCGGCGAGCAGTTGCATGCCCAGGCAAATTCCGAGTACTGGTTGGCGAAGTTTTGTGATGACTGGCGTCAAACCGTTGTCAGCAAGCTTATTCATGGTGTCCGCTGCGGCGCCGACACCTGGCAGGATAATGTGACTTGCATTTTCAATTGTGCGCGCATTGCGAGTCAGGACATTGTCGATTCTCAGGCGATCGAGCGCGTTGGTGAGTGAGGCAATATTGGCGCCACCACAATCGATTATTGCAACAGATGATTTTGGCATGTTAGTTCAAAACTCCCTTGGTTGAGGGAAGCTCGTCACTCTCTCGATGAATGGCTTGCCTAAGCGTTCGGCCGAGTGCTTTGAAGCACGCTTCAACCATGTGATGTGTGTTGCTGCCAGTGACACGGACATGCAGGGTGGCCGCCAGCGAATCAACAAAGGACTGAAAAAAATGCGGCACAAGTTCTGTCGGCATCTGTCCGACACGTTCGCATGGAAATACACCATCGAATACAAGATATGGTCGCCCCGATAGGTCCAGCGTGACCCGAGCGTCGCTTTCGTCCATCGGCAATTGAAACCCGAACCGTGCAATGCCGCGTTTGTCGCCAAGTGCATCTCGAAGCGCAGCGCCCAAAGTCAGAGCGACGTCTTCGACCGTGTGATGTTCATCTACCTGCAAGTCGCCTGAACAACGGACATCGAGGCTGAAACCACCGTGTTTGGCAATCTGTTCGAGCATGTGATCGTAAAAACCAATGCCGGTGTCGATCTTCAGCGGTGTTGCCGCATCCAGATTCACGCGCACCTCGACATTCGTTTCTCGCGTATTTCTGCTCGCCTGACCAGTTCGATTGCCAGGCGTCAACGCGATTCGAATGTCGTCCCATGAGAGCGCGGATTCCCCGCTTCCAATTAGCATACCTGTGATGCCGAGTTTCTCCGCCAGCAGCAAATCTGTATCACGGTCGCCGATGACGGCACTGGCCGATGTATCGAGCTCATTGTTGACGAGATAACGGGTAAGAAGACCGGTTCTCGGCTTGCGACAATCGCAATTGTCAGCCGGCAGATGCGGGCAAATGAAGACCTCGTCGAATTCAATGCCTTGTGATTGAAACAGGGCCAATACATGCGCCTGGCAATCGTCAAAATCGGACTGTGGAAATGAATCTGTGCCCAGTCCGTCCTGATTGCTCACCATGACCAGGCGATAGTTCATGTCTCGCAGGTTTTGCAAAGCAGCAATGACGCCCGGCATTAACCGGACCTTATGTATCTCGTCGACTTGCTTATCGGCAGGTTCCTCAATAAGCGTCCCGTCGCGATCGATGAATAAAACCTTGATCATGCTAGTCGAGGCTCCGTATGGCACTGATCAGGCGATCATTGTCGGCTTTGAGAGAGACGGTAATTCTGGCGCAGTTTTGCATTGATATGTCATCACCATAGATTCGAATCGCAATGCCTGCGTTACCGAGGCAGACGCTGACGGTGTCGATACAGCGAAAGCGAACCAACAGGAAATTGGCCTGGCTGGGCCAAACGCAACTCACCGCATCGCAGGCAATGAGTTCGAGCCGCAGGCGTTCGCGTTCGTTAATGGTCGTACGGACAGCCCGCGTCGAAAGCGCAAGCTGCTCGTCAGACAGTGCCAATTCGGCGCTGTCGATGACCAGGGAGGAGAGTGCATACGGCGCCAGTATACCGTCGAGAAGCGGGATCAGTTCTGCAGACGCGATGACCGCTCCGCAACGAGCGCCGGCAAGGGCTCGTGCTTTGGACAGCGTGCGCAGGATAACCAGGTTGTCATACCTGGAAATGAGCGAGGCCATCGATTCAGAATCGGAAAATTCAATATATGCCTCATCGAGAACGACGATGGAGCGGTTGGCACGTGCCTGAAGAATTTCCAGGATCGATTTTCCTGGTACGACATTGCCGAGGGGATTGTTGGGCGAGCATAAGAAGATCAACTTGGTATTGTCTTCACAGGCAGCAAGCAGAGTATCTGTGTCGATTGCAAAACGGGTTTCCTCGCGCAGCGGAACTTCTATGATCCGCGCGCCTTGAATGGAAGCGTAGAGCCGATACATATCGAATACCGGTGGGGTCAGAAGAACGCTGTCGCGACCGGCGCAACAGAACGTCCGAATCATCAGGTCGATGCCTTCGCTGCTGCCACGCGTCACCAGGATATTATTGGCCTCGACACCGTAGTGGTCGGCCATGCGCTTCACCAGCGACGAAGGTCGACGTGCCGGATATCGATTGAGCCCTTGTGCGGTGTCTGTGCCGGTCGCCAAAGGTGATTCATTCGCATTGAGCTTGATAGCGAATTCGCACGCGCTTGCGCTTTGATAGGGACGCAAGAAGCGAACTTCCGGTCTGGCCAGGGCCGCAATCGTCATCGGGCTGACCTCTGCTCATCCAGGCTTGCGATTCTCAACTGAACGGCCCGTGCATGTGCATCGAGGCCTTCCAGGCCGGCGAGTTCCACCACCGTCGGCGCTAAAGAAACCAAACCCTCTTCTGTCAGCTCCTGAATAGTTAGCCAGCGCATGAACTGCTCAACGCCAAGGCCACTGTAACTCCTCGCGTGCCCATAGGTCGGCAAGACATGATTCGTGCCGCTGCAATAGTCGCCAACAGATTCCGGCGTCCACCTGCCAAGAAACACAGATCCGGCATTGCGAACCTGGTCAAGAACATCGCGCGGATTCGCGATTTGCAAGATCAGGTGTTCGGGTGCGTAACGGCTACTGATAAGCAACGCGGTTTCGATGTCATCTGCGAGGATCACTCTGCTGCCGGACAAGGCCACGCGAGCAATGTCTTTTCGTGTAAGACAGGGCAATTGACGGTCTACTTCAACGATGGTTTCGTCGGCAATGCGCCGACTGGTCGTAATCAGCATAACCTGCGAGTCTTCGCCGTGTTCCGCTTGAGATAACAGGTCTGCGGCGACAAAAACCGGATTGGCAGAGTCATCTGCGACGATCAGCACTTCGGATGGTCCGGCCGGCATGTCGATCGATGCGCCATTCGGGTCGCCCGCCACAATGCTTTTCGCTGCAGTGACCCACGCGTTGCCGGGGCCAAATACTCTGACGACTTTAGGTACGGTGGGCGTGCCATAGGCCATCGCAGCAATGGCTTGCGCACCGCCGATCTTGAATACATCTGTGACACCGCCGCGCTTCGCGGCAACCAGCGTTGCAGCGTCAACCCGGCCGTCCGCGCCCGCTGGCGTGCACAAAATTCGCACGGGGCACTTGGCTATTGCTGCGGGTACGCTGAGCATGATTGCAGCGGACGGGAGTGGCGCCGTGCCCGCCGGCACGTACAAGCCGACCGAATCGAGAGCCTGCCGTCGACGTTCGCAGCGCACACCGGGCACTATCGATATATCGATTTCCGTCGGTATCTGCGATTCGTGAAACCGCCTGACGTTGCTTATTGCGGCATTTATCGCATTGCTGGCTGCAGGCTCTAAAGCGGATTCTGCCTCTGCGAATTCCTGCTCAGAGGCTTTGAGGGAATCGAGATTGCAGTTTTCGAATTGGCGTGCGAAATCGAAAAGTGCGGCATCACCTTTCTCTCGAACAGTCGAAATAATTTGTGTTGCCTGCATTTGTATGGATCGATCGTTCAGGAGCGCCGGGCGATCAAGCAGGGAAGCCTGCTCGCCAGCGGATATCGTAGACCAAATGTTGATTCTTGCAAACATGCTGTCAAGCGAGCATTTTTTCGACAGGCAGCACGAGGAGTGAACTGGCACCGGCACTCTTCAGGTTCTCAAGCGTTTCCCAAAACACGTTTTCACGGCATACGACGTGCACCGCGACCTTGTCGCCGTCGCCCTCCAGCGGAATGATCGTGGGTGATTCAGCACCCGGCAGAATCGCGACGATCCTGTCGAGCGCGGATCTGGGCGCGTGCAGCATGACGTATTTGCTCTCGCGGACCTGTAGTACGCCGTCCAACCTTTGCAAAAGTCGATTGATCCACGTTCGTTTTTCCGCGCAGAGTGATGCACGAGTTTGGATAACGACCACTTCGCTTTTAAGGATGGTTTGCACTTCCCGTAATTGATTCGCTGCCAGTGTCGACCCGGTCGAAACGAGATCACAGACAAAATCGGCGCGCCCCAGACGTGGAGCAATTTCAACTGCTCCGGACAAGTAAACGATTTCGGCATCAATCTCCTGCCGTTTCAAGAAATCGCCCAGCGTTGCGACATAGCTGGTCGCGATTCTGGCGTTGCGCAGGCTCTCAAGGCCGGAATAGCCGGATTCTTCAGGCACTGCGATCACGAGCCTGCAATGCCCGAAATCCAGCGCGCAAACCTGGTCGAAGAGCGCCGCTGAACCGTTCTGTTGCAATTCAAGTTGTTTTTCCTGAACGACATTAAGACCTGCAAACCCCAGATCGCACACATCGTCGCTGACAAGTCCGGGAATGTCGTCATCTCGCACCAGGAGCAGGTCGATCGGCATATTTTCGCCGTAACAGAACAGCTGATCCTTGCTTTGGGTGAATTTCAGGCCACAGCGTGTCAGCAACTCAAGTGAGCGATCGGTCAGGCGGCCTGATTTTTGCAGCGCAATTTTGATGCGCTGCTCGGAAGTGTTCATTGGGAGATCCTCAGTGAGAAGTGCGTTTTTTGCGGGAGGCGTGGTGATCGTTGCCACGCTCAATGGCAGTTGCATAACCACCAAACCCGTCGCTTAAGAATCGAGCAACCCGCCCAATGGTAGTGACGCTGACGCCAGTCATGTCATGAATGCGGCGATAGGGCAGATCTTGCTGCAAAAGGCCGACAACCTGCCAGCGATCTACCAGCGCCTGTAACTCTGCCGGCGTGCACAGATCTTTGAAAAAACTGCGAATTTCGGACATATCCTTAAGTTTTTCGATGGCGCCGAATAGGGCGTCTTCATTGCGGTTTCGCTGGCGAACGGTCTCTTTTCGGTTCGGTTTCATAATGGTTGGTCGTTGTACTAATGTAACAGTACGCTATTACATTATTACAACTTACGCAAGCACTATTTGGCTGATTACCTCAGTGAATGCGCCAGTTGACCCGAAATGGCGCACGTAAATCTTGCCGTGTCTGTAGTGACTGGCGGAAATGGCGAAGAATTATTCGCCGGGTAACGGGGAAAAATATCGATGGTCAGATTGAAGGCGTTCCAGTAACTTCTTAGACTGATTCTGACTCGAATTATTGCGCTTGACTTCAGCCCGTCGCGCAAACAATGATTGTCTCTGACATCTTCGTTTCCGGACCTGTGTTTCCTTGCTTCGAGCCCGACAAAAACTCGGTAAATACCGCATCCTCGGCCGCATTGCATCCGGACCGTTGGCAGATGTCTACACCGCGGCAGACACTATTCACAAAACCCGTGTAGCACTCAAGATTCCGAAGTCCGACGACAACATCAGCAACGATGATTTTCTTCGCGAAGTGCGCATTGCTACCAGGCTGAATCACGAGAATATTCTCCCGGTCCAGGACGCCAGTTTCATCGATGGCAGGTTTGTCATTGCGATGGAATTGGGCACTGAGTCACTTGCTGATCGAATCGTGCACCGCATGTCGAGCGTGCACACGATGGAAATCGCAGACCAGGCCCTGGCGGCGCTTGCGCATGCGCATGAAAAGAAAATCATTCACTGCGATATCAAACCAGAAAACTTTATCCTGTTTCCTGGTAATCGCCTGAAACTTGCCGATTTTGGTTTTGCAAAAATCAGCCTGCGGACGCTAAAGGCGTCAGGCTCAGGAACGATCGATTACATCGCACCTGAACAGGCGATGGGGCGGCCGAAATTTCAGTCCGATGTTTTTTCCCTCGGCCTGGTCCTGTATCGCCTGTTCGCTGGAAAGTTACCGGAATGGCCGTTCAAATGGCCCATGGTCGGCCATGATCGCCTGCGCAAACGGTTTCCGCCAGAGATTGCAGACATGCTCAGGAAGTCGATTCAACTGGACCCCGCCGATCGCTATCGAAATGCCATCGAAATGTATGCGGAATTTCGAAAGATTAGTCGCCGGTCTGCGCGGCAAAGCGACAAAGGGAATAATGGCAAGAAAGGCAAAGGGAAGATCGGCAAAGGGAAGATCGGTAAAGGGAAAGTCGGCAAGGGACGAAACGGCAATTCGGCTGCAAATGGTGCGGGCTGGCGCAAAATGCAGTGGCGTGAGTTTCAGCGCCAGTATCGCGGTGAGCTGGAGACGGGTCACTCGTGCAGGCGCTGCGAGGGTCCCGTGGCTGAGAGTATGCAGTGCTGTCCCTGGTGTGGCGTCGATCATCCGTCGCGGCAGGCGGACACACGCATGCCGGCGATTTGTCCGCGCTGCGAGCGTGGTGTGAAAACGGATTGGCACTACTGCGCGTGGTGTTACGGTTCCGGCTTTGAGGTTGAGACCAAACGCCGTTACAGCGACAAACGCTATAGCCGCAAGTGTACAAATCATCGTTGCAGGCAGCCACTAATGCCGTTCATGCGCTACTGTCCGTGGTGTCATTCCAAGGTCAGGAAAGCCTGGAAGATTGCCGAAAGCAAACACAAATGCCGGTCTTGTGATTGGGGTATCGCCAGGGAATTCTGGAACTACTGCGCCTGGTGTAGTGATCCGGTCGAGCGATGACAAGAGACATCATATTGCTGGATGGCGCGACACAGCCTGATCAACTCGACAGGCAAATTGGCGGCGGCTCGCTAATCGCATTCACTGCGCCCGCGCCGAATAAAACGACGGACAACGAAGACAGCGTTGCCGCTATCCCGTATGGAGCAGATGCTGTTGTGTTGGCAATTGCGGACGGTGCCGGTGGCCTGCCCGCCGGTCGGCGTGCGTCGCGAACAGCGATCCGATCTTTACAAGTGTCACTTCACAACGCAATCGACGACTCCACACTCTTGCGGACCGCGATTTTAAATGGCATCGACGCGGCTAACGAAGCAGTACTCGAAATCGGCAACGGTGCGGCAACGACGCTGACGGTCGTCGCAATCGAGGGTCATATTGCCAGGAGTTATCAAATCGGCGATTCGGAAGCCATGTTCGTGGGCCAGCGCGGCCGGATTCGGGCGCAGACGATGGCACACTCGCCGACCGGTTTCGCGGTTGAGGCGGGTTTTCTCAATCAACGTGAGGCACTGCATCACGAAGAACGCCACCTGGTCTCGAATTTTATCGGTACCAGCGATATGCGTGTCGATATGGGTGCCGAAATGAAACTGAATCCCAGGGATACCGTACTGCTTGCAAGCGACGGCTTGATGGACAATGTGCACCTGCATGAAATTACTGAATTGGTCAGGAAGGGCACATTGGCGGCCGCTGTTTCCTCGCTTACAAACCTTGCCGCGAGGAGAATGACAGTCGAAACGCTGCACCAGCCAAGCAAGCCGGATGACCTGTCGCTGATCCTGTATCGAAAGCCTTATCGAGCGTCGCAATACGATAAGTAACAATCCCAATTAAAACAGCAATTTAGTACGGTTATGTAAATCATCCCTGCGGCACTCAACACGGGCACCGGATTGACAGTTACTGCTGGTTGCGACCGCGCCCCGGGGGTATTATGGTCTCTGTTAGCCTGATCGTGAGCCATCAGGATTTTCGTTGGCCAAGTCCGATGGAACTTAACGATCACAATGGTTATCCAAACGGATATAGAGCGGCTGCGCCGGGAGACGCAAGTAGATTCTGCCAGATTCTGCAGGTCGCTCGACTGGGCATTCGACTACACAATTTGAGGCGGCAAGGCGATGAACTCAATCAGCCAAGAGAAATTTACTCCATCTATTGCACGCAATAGTGTTCTGTTAACCGCAGCTGCATTGTTGTTAAGTGGCTGCGCCGTTAGTTTTTCGACCAACGGACCGGGTGGTGTTGGTGGTAGCGGGGGCGGCGGTATCGATCTGCCGGGCGGCATACCCGGCGGTTCATCTGGCGGTGGTTCGCCTGGCGGTTCATCGGGAGGCGGTTTGCCTGGCGGTTCATCGGGCGGCGGTTCGCCTGGCGGTTCATCGGGCGGCGGTTCGCCTGGCGGTTCATCGGGCGGCGGTTTGCCTGGTGGTTCATCGGGTGGCGGTTTGCCTGGTGGTTCATCGGGCGGCGGTTCGCCTGGCGGTTCATCGGGTGGCGGTTCTCCTGGCGGTTCATCAGGTGGCGGTTCGCCTGGCGGGGGCTCGTCCGGTGGCGGTTCTGGTGGCGCTGGTGGAGCGGGCGGCGGTGGCGCAGGTGGCGGCGGACAGGTTCGTGGTGTTGGCGGTTCCGTGCCAGGTGCCGGCGGTGCAGGCGGTGGCCTGGGTGGCGACGTGACGGCTGAGAACTGTGACTCGGGTGGTACTGGCGGCTGGGGCGGTGCGGATGAGGGTTGTGATGGCAGCGTAGGCCAGTATCCCGGCGAAAGTAGCGCCGAGCGAAAAGCGCGGCTTGAGAAAAGTCTTGACGAATCCGTTGACGGTTTCGACGAAGTGCTTGGCGAAGAACAACGTGAAATTTCTACTGTTGGCCGTAACACCGAAGGATTCGGCGGGTCGGGCAGCGGCGGAGCCGGTACAGGCAGAGTCGGACTGGGATCACAAGCTGGCAGTGGCGGCAGTGGCAGCGGCGGTAGCGGTGGTTCGTCAGGATCAGTTGCCGGTCCACCCGAAGAAAAAGATGCGTCGATCAGCGGCATGAGTGAAGCCGAAATTACTGAGCGTACGCCGGAGGACATCCCCGACCTTGTCAGTGAGGACATCGTGGCGAGGCAATTGCGCGAAGCGGCGCTCTCAGAAGATGATCCCGCCATCAGGGAGAAACTCTGGGAAGAATATCGAAATTACAACGACCTGAACTAGCGGCGTGTTGAAAACAGACCTACAAAGGCAGAGAACGATCGATAGTCTATTAATGAGAAACAAGCTGAAATTTATTGTTGCCTTACTGGGTTGCGCTGTGATGGCGTCAGGATGCACCGTCACC
Source organism: Woeseia sp. (assembly GCA_003229095.1). Taxonomy (GTDB): domain Bacteria; phylum Pseudomonadota; class Gammaproteobacteria; order Steroidobacterales; family Woeseiaceae; genus SZUA-117. The sequence continues at coordinate 19,454 of QIHS01000091.1, forward strand.
GAAGTCATCCACGCGGAAACGACTCACCTGGATGTGGCCTCTCTGCAAGTCTCAGAAAGCCTGTTGCTCGATATTGGCATTCTGAATTTCGACGCCGGCGTTCCGGAAAATAACAACGTTGAAAAAACGCGAATTTACCCGGAAGTTCGCAAAGCAGAAGCTCGTTATCTGCCTTATCACATCAAGACAACACTGCAGGGCACAGGTTTTTGGGGTGCCGTGAGAGTGATACCCACGCGCGTTGTCTCCACCGATGTGTTGGTGAGCGGCGTGATCAAACAGTCCGATGGCGAGATGGTGACGTTGCTCCTGCGTGCTGACGATGCGACAGGACGCCACTGGTTTGAAAAGTCTTACAGCATGCAAACCGGGCTGTCGTCCTATGCAGACTATCGGGACCGGACGCAGGATCCCTACCAAAAAGTATTCAACGATTTTGCCAACGATTTGCACGCCTTTGTCCTGACAATTCCCCGGCAGGACATCTTAAGAATTCGCCAGGTGTCTGAACTCAAGTTCTTTGCGGATATGGCACCGACTGCGTTCGGCGAACATTTGACGACCAGCAACGAGGGGCTGGTGTCCGCGCAGCGATTGCCGGCGGAAAACGACCCTATGGTTGACAGACTGCGCCAGATTCGAGAGCGAGATCGGCTGGTTGTGGACACGCTCAATGAGCACTACGCAAACTTCTATTACGGCATTGCTTTGCCTTATGAAGGCTGGCGAAAACGGACTCGGGAGCAATCTGTCGTTTACAGGCAAAGTCGCCAGTCGGCAATCCAGCGGGCGCTGATCGGTGCGGCAGTTGTGGTAGCGTCCGCTAACTACGAGCCATCAGGAAACAGCCTCTATGATGCCGATCGAATTGCGAGGTCGGTCGCCATTAGCAGAGGCTGGAATGCCGTCGTGAGTTCATTGCGCCAATATCGCAGCGCGGGCGTTCACCGCGAAGAGATCAAAGAGCTGTCAGAGTCGTTTGTTGCCGAAGCGGCACCGATGGTTGTTCAGGTGCAGGGTGAGACCTTGCGTTTGACAGGTACAGCGGAAGCGCAATACGAAAGCTGGCGCAAGTTGCTCAAGGAAATTCACGAAACCGAAACCGGCTTCACCGAAGCGATTCAGGTCGGTGACCCAGCCAGGTCGGCTCAGCTACCACCGCCCTCCGGCTAGCGTTGGCATCGACCGAAAAACGGATGCAGATGCTCAATGAAGGTATACGCCTCGCGGGCCGATATACCCTGATTCGGCGCCTGGGAACGGGCGGAATGGCGGAAGTCTGGCTTGCAGACGATCGTCATAGTGGCACTCGTGTTGCGCTTAAGTTTGCCGCCGGCAATGACGACGAGGATGGCAAGCAAAACACCTTGTTAAACAGAGAATGGCGCATCGGCAGTCGCCTGATGCACGCGAATATTGTGCGCGTTTTTGAATTCCACGACGACCCGGATGGTGCTTACTATAGTCTGCAGCATGTTGGTGCGACTGACCTGGGCGTTCTTGCAGGCGCAGATCCGGCTGAGGCATTACGACCAGTCGCTATGATTGCCGACGCGCTGCGTTATGCCCATGGCAAAGGCATCGTGCATCGGGATATCAAGGCATCCAATATCCTGCTGGACAGTCGTGGACACCCCTACATTGTGGACTTCGGCGTCGCATGCGCACCGGGCATCGATGCGATAACTGGCGGTGGTTCTGCAGCTGCCAGCAGCCCGCAGCAACAGGCTGGAACGCCTGCGGACACCTCGGACGACATCTATGCCCTGGGTGTTCTCATTCACGAACTGCTGACTGGCATGCCACCCGGTGTTGCGATGCCTGACAACATTTCGCTGCCCATTGAAATCAAGGAATTAGTCGCGGACATGCTGGCAGAAAATGCTGGCGACAGGCCCAATGCAGAAGCAGTTGCTCAACGCCTGCAGGCGGCCGGAATTTCGCCGGGTCCGGCGCCCGTGCGTTACATTGCCGGCGTTGGTGAGGTCGATGAGGTTATTGAATCGAAGCAGGCTGCGCCAGCTGTGTCGCAAAGAATTGCGGCGTCCTCAACACGCACTGCTGCGCCGATCGATGCCAGTGGTATTTCTCCGCAGATGTTGTATGGCGGTCTTGCAACCGCATTGGTTTTGCTCCTCGTGGTCATTTTTGTATTGCCTCGAATGCCCGAAAACACAGCCGCGTCGGTTGTCGATATCGTTGAACAGCCGGCAACCTCGTCGGTCGTCAAACCCGGACCTGAGTCAGATGACGAAAATCAGTCCGCGGAGCTGCCGCCAGGGGCACCGGCCGGCGATCCGGCTTCTTTCAACGAGAATATCGGTGATCGCGCCGTCAACGAATCGGCCCGAATCAAGGCGGCGACAGACAGCGCGCTCGGGGATTTATTATCACAGTTACAACGATTGCGTTTCCGCGCCATCGATCGCTGGGGAGGCCAGGATTACCTTGACGCCGTCGATCTGTATGCGGCTGGCGATCAGGCCTATGTGGGTCGCAACTATCCGCTTGCCGGCGACCGCTATCGAGAGGCGATTGACCGCCTTGAGCCATTCTTCGATCGGATCGATGAAGTATTCAGGGAAACCCTGGCGGCGGCAAAAGATGCCTTCGATTCCGGCGACCACATCGAATCAATTCACCTGTTCGATCTCGCTGTCTCCATTACGCCAGGTAACCGCGAGGCTGAGAATGGGCTCGCGCGGGCGAAAAATCTTCAGGTGGTTCTCGAACTGATGGAACAGGGTATGCAGTTCGAAGCAGATCTCGAGCATGCTGCCGCGCAACGAGCATTCGAAAAAGCGCTCGACATCGACAGCCAGTGGGAGTCCGCATCGGTCGCGCTGGCGCGCATTAATGCAGCCATCAAACAGCTGTCATTCGAGCAGCGCATGACTGAGGGTTTTGCGGCACTGTCGAGTGCAGATTTTGCCAGTGCGCGCGCCGCATTCAATGCGGCCAAAGCGCTTGGCCCTGGCTCGCGACAACCGGCAGATGGATTGCTTCAGGTTGACCAGGAAGCCAGGCTATACGATATCCGCCGGCTTGAAAAAGAGGCGCTGGCACTCGATTCAAACGAGCAATGGGAATCTGCGGTATTCATTTATGAGGACTTATTGAAGATTGACCCTGACCTGCAATTTGCCCAACAAGGATTGGCGATGGCGCGATCGCGTTCCGCGTTGCATGCGCGTCTTGCGGGTTTGGTCGGCAGCCCGGACTTACTCAATGACCCTGTCACTATGCGCGACTCGACCTCGCTGCTTTTGAGCGTAACGCGAATGGAACCAATGGGACCGCGTCTGGAAGATCAAAAAAGTTCGCTTGCACGTCTGTTGAAGCGGGCGGCGACACCTTTATCGGTGCACCTGGTATCCGATAATCTGACCAATGTGACCATATTCAAAGTCGGACAGTTTGGCACTTTTGCCTCTCAGGAACTGAGTCTGCGTCCCGGCGTCTATATTGCTGTGGGAAACCGCTCCGGTTACCGTGATGTGCGAGTCGAATTTCGCGTGGCGCCTGAAGTCGATATGGAGCCCATTGTGATTCAGTGTGAGGAACAGATTTGAAATTTAGCGCAATCATTATCAGAGATAGCGGCGGTGAGCGTCGTCTGGAATCGACCCGCCTGCCATTACGTCTTGGTACCGGGGCCGATTGTGATATTCGCCTGCCGGGACCGGGAAGCGGTGCCGTTGCACTGCTCGACGATCTGGACGGCGAGCCTTTTGTACAGCCGGTCGGTGCGGCGGGCGTCCTCAAAATCAATAGTGAAATTTTAACCGCATCCAGAAAGCTGGAAGCCGGAGACGAGCTGGAGTTTTTCGGCACGCGCATCGTTGTCGGTGAGACAGAGGATGCGATGTCACTTGATGTTCGCCTGGAAGCCAGCGTTTATGTGACAAAGCCGCCAGAACTCGCGGATGCCTCTACATTGTCGGCAGAAGAGACGATTGTCGCGACTGCGTTTCGCCGCGCCACGGATGCAACGGCAGTTGACGTCGAGCCAACAGGTAGTCGGTGGCAGGCTTTCGTCGGTGTCGCGGTTACCATCCTTGTTCTGATCTCGTGGCTGCTATTCACCTCGAAGTCGATTCAATTCGACGTGCAGCCAGGTGGTGCCGATGAAGTATCGGTCACCGGCGGCTGGTTTCAATTGCCGATCGGCGAGCGAATTTTGCTGCGAGAGGGAGACTATACGGTCAACGTTGTAAAAGAAGGATATTACGACGCTGCACAAAGCCTGAATGTAGACGATGCGCCAAGCAAGACGGTCATCATCCAGATGCGAAAATTGCCCGGACAGCTTACCGTCATGACAGATCCGGCAGTCGAAGCTTTTGTTGCCGTCGACGACACGCGCCTCGGACAAGCGCCTTTTGGTCCGATTGAGCTGGAACCCGGCACGCATTCAGTCACGGTGACTGCAGATAGATTCTTGCCATTTTCCCAGCGCTTGTCAGTTCCGGGATTGGGATTGCACCAGCAACTGAACGTGCAGTTGGTGCCGTTATGGGCGAATGTTGACATCAATTCGGAACCACAGGGGGCTGCTGTCTACCAGGGGACAACGAAGGTCGGCGAAACGCCGCTGCGCCTCGAGTTGATGGAAGGCTCGCACCCTCTGAGTTTAATCAAGCCAGGTTTTAAGGCTTGGGACGGAAGCGTGGACACGCTTGCCAATGTAGGACAAACCCTGCCGACTATTCAGTTGGAACCTGCGAACGCTCAGCTTCGAGTAGCTTCGATTCCGCGCGGTGCCAACGTGACCGTAAACGGCCGTTATCGTGGACAATCTCCGGTGACGGTTGCCTTGTCGCCCGACGTTAACTACGAAATCGGCCTGTCGAAAGCCGGTTATGGGTCTGCAAGTCAGCGCATTCGGCTGGCCGCTGCGGCGTTCGAGGAGATCACCGTTGACCTGACCGCCCGGGTGGGCGAAGTCACCGTGGCTGTTCTTCCCGAAGATGCCACCGTGTATGTCGACGGACAGGCTCGCGGCAGTGGTACCGTCACCATGCGTCTGTCTTCAGCACCGCACCAGCTGGAAGTTAGAAAAAGCGGCTTTGCAACCTTCGTTCGCAGTGTGACACCGCGTCCGGGTTATCCGCAGATCATTCAGGTGCGGCTGCTCTCCGATGCGGAGGTGCTGGCTCGAAGCACCGCTAACTCGATCACGACATCGCAGGGCCAGGAATTGAAACGGATCGAGCCAGGCGGTTTCACGATGGGCACATCGCGGCGCGAGCAGGGCAGGCGCGCGAACGAGGTATTGCGACCGGTGATCCTGACCAAACCCTTTTTCTTGTCGACTAAAGAAGTGAGCAATCGCGAGTTTGGCCGATTTCGTTCTGGTCACAATTCCGGTGGCGAATTGCATGTATCGCTGGCAGGCGATTTGAACCCCGTGGTCAACGTTAGCTGGGAAGACGCAATCGACTACTGCGTGTGGCTTAGCGTGCAGGAAGGGCTGACGCCGGCTTACAAGAAAGTATTCCAGAAATGGCAACCCGTGTTGCCGACACCGGACGGTTATCGATTGCCGACTGAAGCGGAGTGGGTATGGGCCATTCGCTACCAGGGACGCAATACCGCAGCGAGTTTTCCGTGGGGTGGGCGCATGCCGCCGCAGCGTGATAGCGGTAATTATGCCGGCAAGTCCGCAATAGGCCTGGTGCGTTCGATCCTGCCGGGTTGGGATGACGGCTATGCGTCTACTGCACCCGTGGGCAGTTTCGCGCCAAATGCGCTGGGTATTTTTGATGGCGGTGGCAACGTTGCCGAATGGGTTCAGGATTATTACTCCGTCGCAACGCCGGGCCAGGCTGAGCCGGCGAACGATCCACTGGGGCCGACCACGGGTTCCAACCGGGTCATTCGTGGCTCCAGCTGGATGCATTCAGGCATCCTGGAGCTGCGTCTGGGTTATCGCAACTTTGGCAATAGCGGTTACGCCGATGTTGGCTTCCGTATCGCAAGAAATGTAGAGTAAATATTACGGACCTTTGTGCGTTAATGAGGTCCAACTAACAGTTGCCTGTTCATAGAGAAGAGTATGCGCGAATATTCAAGAGTTCTGTTTTTGCTGCTTTTGCTGGCAGTGCCGGCCTCGTCACAGGAAGAAGATGCGGATGCTGCTGCAGACGATGCGGTGGATACGGTCGAAGCAACGGGGTCAACCGATGTGGCTGAGGTGCTCGAGGTTGTCGAGGAGGAAGAAATTGATGACAGTGACCTCGATATTCAAACTTATGAAGAGGATGAGGACGATTTTGTGCCAACCGAAGAAATTCCGGCCGGTGAACCGATTCCGCTGCCATCAAATATCTGAAACACAGAATATCTGACAATCAAGCTGCCTGAGTGACCTCGCCCGGGCAGGCGGAGAAAA
>QIHS01000437.1 GCA_003229095.1 Woeseia sp.
ACTTCACTAGTTATTGCCAATGGGCCTTGGTTGGTGTGCTTGTCGGCTGGGTTGTCGTCTCGCTGCTGATTGCGCCTGGGCTTTATCTGGGAGACACCTTGTCGGGCCAAACTACAAACATGCTGGCCAGCCTGGGTCAGGCCTTTTTGGTGACGGATGTTTGGGCTGTCCTTGCGCTTGAGCTCCTGGTGGATGACCGGCCACTCGGGTACCTGGTAACGGCGGGAGATACGGGTGTCGGCGCCGGGATAGAACCGCCGGGCCAGTTCAATGTCATCCAGCTTCGGCGGCAGTGGCCAGGTCAGCCCCAGCGCATCGGCTTTGCTCAGCAGCTGCTGAATGGCCCCAACACTGAGCTTGGTACTGGCCTTGATCTGGCGGATCGATAGCCCGGCAACGTAGCGTAAGCGGAGAATTTCGCGTATTTTGCGCATTGTCGTCCTCATGGCTGGCATGGCAACTCCCAAAAAACAGGAGAACCTAGCAAACAAATCGATAAAACAATGCGTTGGAAAGAATTCCGGCGGAACGTGAACACCTGTTCCGGGAAGGTGAACACCCATTCCGGAAAAACCCGAAAAGTGTTCACCTTGAACCAGAATGAGCGTTCACGTTCAATCAGAACAGGTGTTCACCTTGAACCGGAATGGGTGTTCATCTTGGGCCAGAATATGCACTATTCTCATATCCAATCCTCCTGTCATAGTGATATGATCAGAGAATCGCTTTTTAGTTCATTTGTCTGTGACGCAGTACACTAGATACCATCTACCGCATGCCGACTCGGGACTCGGCAAGAAAATCATTCATGGACAAAACTTGAAAACCGGATGACAGATAACTCCTTTCACCCCCATATTCAGACTCATTTATGGATTGGGAAATACTGTGAACTCATGGCACGTGACAACCGCTGCCACTCTACCCCGGCGCACAACCACACAAACTGCTCCGGCGTCAGGACGCACGCCGCGTCCCCTACGCGCGGCCAATGGCAACCGCCGCGTACACAGCCACACCCTCTGGGCGTCCACGCACACCACTTCCATGCGCGTACCCGACCGGTCCCGGAACGCGTACGCACCCCCGGCACGAACGTCTTGGTCCGGCTCGTTCCGCACCTTCGTCAGCAACCGGCCCACCCGCACCGGCCTAATCCGCCGACTCGTTGCTTCCCCAGCCGGCCCTGCCATACATACTGCGCGTACGACAGCCCTTACTCACGACAGAATGCCGCCGTCGAGAGCCCACTCGCCTGGCACCCCACCGAGCGCTTGCGCCACACCTCCGCCTTGTCCGCCATCACCCCTCTCTACCAGGAAAGGCGCGATCACATCATCCCCAACGCGGAAAACATAGGTGAGACCGGCGGACGATTGCCGTCCATCCAGCATGGCAACCATTCGTCGCCCGTTGGCACCGTCCATCGTGTCGTCGAGAAATCGGTTCGTGCAGACCCTAGGATGACTGTGTCACGGCAGACCACCGGCTTGGGTATCAACACACATCTCGAACCGGGAGGGAGTCTGCCAATAAAACGAAGTTGCGGAGTGGCTGAATATGCGTTGTTTGATGATTGGGTTGATATGGCTCGCCGTATACTGCCCGGCGTTGGCGGCTGAAACCCATTTCGATGTAAACAGCCAAGTTCAGGCGCAGCAGGCCAGCGGCAGCGCGTTGTTTCCAGCGACGGACGGTTGGGCACAGATGGAGGCGCTGGATGCCACAGTCGAGTATCATGGGCTCCGCTTGGCGGCTACCGCATGGCGCGAGCACGAGAGATCATGGTCTGACCACATGACCCTCTCAGAATTGTTCTACGACTTCAATCTGGGGAATTTTTACCTTTCCGTTGGCAAGAAGAAAATCGATTGGGGTGTGGGCTATGGTTTCCGCCCGCTGGACATGTTCTCGCCCGTTTCGCCCCTGGCGCTCTACACTGCGGTGGAGCCGGGCGTATGGCAGATGTCGGCGGACTATTTCACTGCAAACAGCAGCTTGACGCTGTTGTGCAATCAGAGTCAGCCGACGTACCGTATTGCCGGGCGGCTTGTCGAGCCCGGGTTCGGGTGTGGCGGCCGCTATCACAGCATGGACGGTTCCTTGGGGTGGCAAGTGATCGCCCACTACGACAGTCGGCTGAAAAGTCGAATCGGCGGCAGCATGGTGGATGTGCTCGGTGATGCCTTGGAGGTGCATGCTGCGCTGTTGTGGCAGCAACGTTATGACACGCCGGTGTTTCATCCCGACCGCATCGGACTTGATCATTTCGTCAATCCGGTAACCACGGGTTCTCGCCGAGGTGCATGGCAGGCACTGGCAGGTATCACTTATACAACTCGCTTCCAATTGAGCGTCATTATGGAGTATTGGTACGATGGTCGGGCACCGAGCCGATCTCAGTGGCGTACTTTGCTGGCTACAGCTGATATGCAGGCCACACATGCCGGTGAAAACCTACTGTATAGTTACCAGTTGTCTGCCGAGCGCCAGATGTTTGCGACGCAAAATCTCTTCCGCCAGAGTTTTCTGCTGCACTTGCGCATGCCGCTGACCCATTGGCGTCCACAATTGACCCTTGTATACAACCCGCAAGACGGGGGGTTCCTGGTTGACGGCAAGCTTGGCTACTATTGGTCGGGTGGAAACAACGTGGCGCTGGGTACGCGCTGGTATGGTGGACCGAGGCATGCTGTATACCGTCAACTTGATTATGGGCATACTCTGTACCTGAACACCGAACTGGTGTTTTAATCTGACATGTCGCTGGCCAAAAACTTACACAAGGACCTGAGACTGGGCATCGTATGCGTTGGCCTCGGTCTGTTCGTATATGCCGTGGGTTGGGCGCAGATCCTGTGGTTGTCGATACTGTTGTCGCTCGGCATGGGCTTCACCACCCGTTACAGCAAGGTGGTGCTGAACCACTTGGTTCCACGTATCTCCCTGCCGATGCAGTACTCTCTGGCCGCGTTGTTCGCCGTGGGTCTATGGGGTTTGTTGCCGCTCATTCTCCACTATCACACGTTTTCCGATGTAACGTCTACCACGTTTGATGGATATCTTTCTTCGCTCGTCATCATCTGCGTGGTGACGCTTGTATTTGGTTACTTTTATTACAGTCGCGAGCGGACCCTGCAGCTGCATCAGGCGTTGGATCGGGCCGAGCTGACCCGTACCCACAAGGAAGCGCAGATGCTGGAAATGCGACTGCGCCTGTTGCAGTCCCAGATCGAACCCCATTTCCTGTTCAACACTCTGGCCAACGTGCAGGCGTTGATCAGTGTCGAGCCTAGGCAGGCAAGCAAAATGCTGATGTCACTGACGGTACTGCTGCGGCACAGTCTTGAACAGACACGCCAGGAATGGGTAACGCTTGGGGATGAATTGAAGTTCAACCAGTCGTATTTGGCGCTCCAGAAGATCCGCCTTGGTGACCGCCTGCGTGTACATTTCGATGTCGCCGATGATGTGCGCGACGAAATGCCGTTTCCGCCGTTGTTGTTGCAGCCGCTCATCGAGAATGCCGTCGTGCATGGCATTGAGCCGTTGCGTGGAGGCGGGGACTTGCATGTGGACATCGCGACCAGGGATAAACATTTGGTCATCCGCCTGTACAATGATGCCCCTTCGACGCCGGGTCGCGACGGGCATCAGGGGCATCAGGTCGGCTTGAGCAATACCCAAGATCGGTTGCGCTGGCTATACGGCGATGACGCTTCCTTCTCGTACCGGGAGCTGGCATCACAAGGCGTATGGGTCACAATGGAGATTCCCCTGCATGAAGACGAATTGGCGAGGCCTGATTGCGGATGACGAACCGGTATTGCGGCGTCACTTGAGCACGCTGCTGGCGGATATTTGGCCGGAGTTGGAGATTGTGGCCATGGCGGCGGATGGAAATGATGCCTGGCAGTATATTTTGGACACGGCCCCCGATGTGGCCTTCCTAGATGTCCGCATGCCCGGCCAAGATGGGCTCGACTTGGCACGCCGCTTCGAGGAGCTGGAACGCCCTCCGTTGGTGGTGTTTGTGACCGCTTTTGACCAGCATGCTGTCGAGGCATTCGAAAGCGAAGCGGTCGATTACCTGCTCAAGCCTGTCGAGGAAGAACGCCTGACCAAGGCCGTTGAGCGCTTACGCGACCGTCTGGCGGCGCGCAATGCCAGCGAGGATGTGGGCGACATGCAACGCCTGCGACGTCTGCTTTCTGAGCTGCTGCCACAAGCGGGACAAGGGGGATGCGAGCGGTTGCAATGGATCAAGGCCGGCCAAGGTGACCACGTGCACATGTTGTCGGTAGATGATGTCGATTATTTTCTGGCCGAAAGCAAGTACACCACGATTCACAGCCAGAACCGTGATTACCTGATCCGCACCAGCATTGCCCAGCTTGAGCGGCAGCTCGATCCGAACGCGTTCTGGCGCATTCATCGCGCTTGCATTGTACGCGTGGACAGGGTCGCTCGCGTCGAACGCGATTTCGCCGGACGCTTGTTTGTCGTGCTCCAGGACGACAAGCGGCGCCTGCCGGTCAGCCGAAGCCGCCAGAACCTGTTTCGCCAGATGTAGGCGTGCCGTTCGTCTCGCGATTTCGCCATTCATCCACAGCCAACGCAGCTCGTCGCATCGTCAAGCGGGCCGTTCGTGGTTTTGCTAATGTGGTTCCACGCAATCAAACCACGAAGAGGCAAAACAACCATGAAACTGTTCCCCGTGACGATAGGCATCTGTATGGCGCTGGCTGCGACTTCCGCCTGGGCCGGTCAAATTCCACGCAAGGTGGTTGCCGAGTACCAGGCCGGCTTGCGCGGGGATGCCGGGGCCAACGGTCGCGCGATGGATCAGCTGGGCACGCTGGTCAAGCAGGATCCGGCTGATGCACTGGCTGCCGCGTATCTGGGTGCCAGTGAAACCGCGCACGCACTCTACGTCGAGCGCCCCTGGGCAAAACTGAAATTCAGTGAACGGGGGCTTGCTCGGCTGGAAAAAGCCCTGCACATGCTGAGCAAAGATGATCTAAAGAGTGTGCCGGGCCAATTGTCCGTGCATGACCGGGTGGAGACGACGGCGGGCTGCACTTTTGTTGCCGTGCCCCCCATGTTTCACCGATTCTATGAAGGCTACTCGTTGCTGCAGAAGCTGGTCGCTTCCAAGAGCTTTGCCGAAGCCGGTGATAGGCATCAGGCCCACGCTTATCTGTGTGCGGCCGAGGCGGCGGTGGCTGCCAAAGATCGGCAAAAGGCCAAGGCATATATTGCCGACCTGATCGAGGTGGCGCCCAAAGGACCATTGCGAGCTCGCGCAACGCAACTGCAAGCCAAGCTGGGGGAATAAGCGATGTTGCGCTTTGACCATCTATGCAAGTCCTACCGGACCGGCCCTACCGAGGTACACGCCTTAAGGGGCGTCAGTGGCAGCATACCTGCCGGTGCCAGTGTGGCATTGTGCGGGCCATCCGGAAGCGGCAAGACGACCCTGCTGAATATTTGTGGCCTGCTTGATCCGAGCTATACCGGCGAGCTGTATCTGAATGACCGGAAGGTGCCAACCGATGCGCGGGCACGAACCCGAATGCGCCGGGACAGAATCGGCTTCATCTTCCAGTGCTACAACTTGATTCCGGTGATGACCGCGTTTGAAAACGTCGAGTATCCATTGCTGATGCTTGGCCTGTCCAAGGCCGAACGCTACAAACGGGTGGCCGAAATGATCGATGGCGTTGGTCTGGCAAAACACGCGTGCCTGCGTCCGGATCAACTTTCCGGCGGCCAGCAGCAACGGGTGGCCATTGCTCGCGCCCTGGTCAAGCAGCCCAAGCTGGTGATTGCCGATGAACCGACCGCCAACCTGGATACGGCAACAGCACATCAGGTGATCGATCTGATGCGCGACTTGGGTCGCGAGGTGGGCAGTACTTTCCTCATAGCCACACATGACCCACGTATGACCGGCCGCTGTGACCGTGTTTGTACCTTGCATGATGGTCTGTTGGCCGAAGATCAGGATGCCCTTGAGAACGAATCGACGGTTTGTGGACCGAAGGAGGCTGTATGCGCTGGCTGATTTTTGCTTGCCTAAACGTCATCCGCAATCGACGCCGGTCGCTGCTCACAGTGATGATTGCGGCCATCGCCATGGCGGCTATTCTTGTCGGCAGCGGCTTTGCCCTGTTTACCTATCATTCGCTGGCGCAGAAGGCAGCCCGTGACGATGGCAATCTCATCATCACCAATCCGCATTTCTTCGTCAAGATCGCGGAGCATCCCTTGCAGTACGGCCTAGACCATTTCGACGGTTTGCGTAGCAAGCTGCTCCAGGACAACGACGTCAGGGCAGTTTTGCCGCGGATCCATTTCAGCGGCCTGGTTTCCAATGGCGACAAGACGTCGACCTTCATTGGTCTCGGCGTGGAGCCGGACGAATTTCGGGTCAAGGGCCCTTTTCTCGACCTATTGGCGGGGAAAGTACTCAATGGAAAACAGGGGAAAGACGGCTTGCCCGAGGTCGTCATGGCCAAGGGGCTTGCGCGCAGCATGAACGTCAAACCGGGTGACGGTATCACCTTGTTGTCGACCACCACCGATGGCGCGCTCAATGCGATCGATTTCGTGGTCCGTGGTGTTTACAGCACCGGCGTGCCGGCCCTGGACAATCGCCAGCTCTACGTGAACCTCGATACCGCGCAATCCCTGCTTGCCACGAAAAAGATCAGCACCCTCTCGGTCTACCTATTCGATATCGGCAAAACAGCGGAAAAGCTGACTCGCTATCAGAAACTCCTACCGCGACTGCTGGTGACACCGTGGTGGAAGCATGCTTTCTACTATCACTCCGTACGCAGCCTCTACAACCGTATCTTCGGCTTGCTGGGCATCATCCTCGTGTTGCTGGTGTTCTTTTCCATCTCCAACACTATGAGCATGACTGTGACCGAGCGCACACGGGAGATCGGAACGATGTCGGCTATGGGCGCGTCCCGTAGCGAAATCATCCGCAACTTCGTCTTCGAGTCTGCCTTCATCGGTGGCGTGGGTTCCATTCTCGGCGCACTGATTGCGGCATTAATGAACTGGGGGCTGCTGCAGCTGGACTTTCAGATGCCGCCTCCGCCCGGCAGCAGCCAAAGCTATCCGCTGCTGATCGAGTTTTCCGTGCCCCTGGCTGTGGCGGTGGGCCTGACCCTGACGCTGGTATGCATCCTCGCCGCGCTCAATGCTGCGCATAGGGGCTGCCGCATGAGCGTCACCGACGCACTCAGTCACGTCTAACTCACATCACACGCGCCATGCCATCCAGTCCGTTATCAACCCGAGGTTAACGTTATGTCTATACGTATACATGTCAAGTTCATGATCGCCGTGCTCGGTCTTGTTGCCGCCAGCCAGGCTTGGGCGGGCGTTCTTGCCAACGCTCAGCACTTCAAAGCCGGAACCCACTCCGTGCGCGTTGAATGCAAAGTCCAACTGATTGAAAAGTCCAAAGTGGTCAAGACCCGACGATACGTGGTCTACATTGGAACCGGTGAGCGTACGCTGGTGTTGTTCAAGTCACCCGCGCAAGTCGGCGAGAAAATGCTGATAAACGACGGCAATTTCTGGATGTTCATGCCCCAAAGCCAGCGCCCGATTCGCATTACGCCAATGCAGAAACTTTTGGGGCAGGCTTCGCTTGGTGATATTGCTACCTTGAGCTGGACCAAGGACTACAAAATCCGCTCCAAACAGGTGCAAGGCAAAGTGCTGCACCTGAGCCTGGAGGCGAAAAAGGCCTCGGCGAGCTACCAGCGGATCGAATTGCGCCTGGATGCAAGTGATGATTTTCCCTTGAGTGCGGATCTTTACCTGCGATCGGGCATCATGGCCAAGACAGCCAAGTACATCCGCGGTGAGCGTGGGGGCAAACCTGCCGTCGTGGCCATGCAGCTGACTGACCGACTGCACCACGGCAGAAAGACCATCATCTACTACCTTTCGGTGAGTCCGGCTGTTATTCCAAGCAAGTTGTTCAACCCTGAGATTCTCGTACGCAGCGATCTGACTCGACTGCTTGCAGGATGACAGGGTGTTACCAATCTTTCTCGGAATAACGCAAAGCCGGTACCTACGTGCACTGAGTAGCACACAAATAGAAATAGGCGCATTGACCATGGAAAATACTATTACATCAGAAGCAGTATCAGCAATGTCGACGCTGCCGTTGAAAACCGGGATCGTGGATCTCTGGACCCTAAGTACGGACTCACTAACTTTGGCGGACGAAATACGCATGCGAGCACTGCTCAGCGATGAAGAATTGACCGTAGTGGATAAGTGCCGTCGGGTAGGTGAGCGCAGATCGCGCCTTCTGGGGCGAGCGCTGCTGCGAACCGTATTGACGAGGTATACGGGGATTTCACCGACGCTTTTGCAGTTTTCACGTTCCGAATTTGGGAAGCCCGCACTGGCTGATCCGGAACTCGGCGTGGCATTCAACTTGTCCCACACGGATGACAAGGTGGTATGCGCATTTTCCAGGGAGTGCAATTTGGGCGTGGATATCGAACATATCCGTTACCGCAAAGAATTGCTGAACATCATGGATGGCTACATGAGCATAGCCGAGAAGTGCAGGATTACCGGGGAGCCGTGGCCTAAACAGCAGAAGGTCTTTTTTGATCACTGGGTATTGAAGGAGTCATTCGTCAAAGCTACCGGCGACGGACTCACCCAGCCGCTCGATCAAGTGGAGTTCCATAAGTTGTCAGGATCGCAGTTCGAGTTTAGACCGGTAATCCACGGGAAACGCACCAGATGGCGTAGCTGGTTATGGCCAATCGACGAATTGCATCGGCTATCCATAACCATCGACAGGAGCATGCGCAGGCGAGTCATGTTTCGTGGGTTCTACGTCTTACCATGCCAACTTTGCAACGGATAGTCTGGTGCGTATGGAAGAAAAGGCAGAACGATGCCTATATTTTTGGCGACGAAGATAGATAACGAATAGTCGTCTGATAAGTAAGTTAGCAGGCATCAACAGTGATGTATCTACAAGACCGAAAGCCGCAAAAATTTTTCAATTGGGAGAAAAAGCAGTGAAAGCGTTAATCATTGGTGGCACTTCCGCCATCGGAGAGGGAATTGCGCGTTGCCTAGCAGCAATGAAGTATCGCGTTGATTTCACATATCACAGCAATACAGAAAAGGCGAAGTCCCTCGGTGAGGCCCTTGGGGACGATCATCATTCGGTCAGGGTGGACCTTTCCGATGTGAGCGAGGTGAGCAAGTTTGTGGCGTCGCTCAATGCGGCGTCAGCGCCGGACGTGTTGATCAATGTTGCCGGAATTACTCATGACGCATTGTCAGTCGGAAATATCGGTGCCGACCTTGCGCGGGTTGCACAAATCAACTTTCTGGCGCCTGCGAGCATTTGTGCGCGGGTGGTCGAATTGATGATGCCCCGGCGCTGCGGCAGCATTATCAATGTGACTTCCATTGCTTCCAAGATGCCGCGTGTGGGTAATGCCGCGTATGGCAGCACGAAAGCGGCGCTCGAACGCTTTACCGCAACGCTAGCTATCGAGGTTGCTCGATACAAGGTCCGTACCTTGTGCATCGCACCGGGATTCGTCGACACCCCGATGTTTCATGCATTCGCCGGTGACCGCAGAAAGGACATCATAAAGAACCTGCCACTGCGGGAAATTTTGGCGGTGGACGATGTTGTCAACTCAGTGGCTGCCTTTGTTGGCGGAAAAATAAAAACGACGGGTACAACGTTGTATTTGACCAATGGTCAATCAGTGTTATGAAGCCGTGGTGTTTGCCTCGGTGAGATGGGTTCACGACGATGGTGTTTTACCTCAGTCCATAGTCGTTGAGTTTTCACAACAACTCCAATAGGAGGAGATTCAAGATGATTGCTGAAGAGATTGCTCGCGTTGCTGCTGGTGTGATGTACTTCGATGATGTCAGCGAGATCGATTTTAAACGGTCGTTGTTCAATGATTATTCGATGTCGTCGCTTGATTTCGTCGATTTCGCATTTGAGTTAAAGGACAATTCCGGAAAGGAATTTTCTCCTGACGAACTCTGGCCGATCAATTTGATGATGAAGAATCCGGATTTTTATACCAACGGGGAGTGGACTGATATCGGCAAGGAAGCCCTGTCCAAGATATTTAGTGATTTTACGCCGTTTGATGGGGCCAACTTGAGCGCTGAGCGTCTACATGAGTTTTTCAGCGTCAACTTCATCCAGCATCGACTTGCTAATATTTAATGGAGGGTATTTCAGTGAATCCCGTATTTATCCATGCCGTGGGAATACACGCAGAATATTGCGATGACGTGAGCGCCCTGCACACGGCACTCCGCGATCAACGGAGTGCCGTGGAGTCGCCGGTTGAGAACGTGTTCCAGAAAATGAACGTCCAGCTTGGCGCGCTGGAAAAGCGGGTTATTGCAAGGGAGGATAGATCAATCCTCAATGGTCTTGCTAGTGCTATTCGTAATGCAGCAGGAGACATGCTGCATAGCTGCAACATGGAAACAGGGCTCGACCTCTCTGAGGAGACTCCTCTCTATTCTGGCACAGATGGCGTTGCCGAGCACAATTTCGTCAATCTCAGTCGACTGATTCAGCGGCACGGTTCGACCGAACAAACGCTTAAAAATCTCGGAGAGCTCAGTGGCATGGCGAACCCGATCAACATGATGCGGTTTTTATCCACCAATCCGATCTATCACGCATCTAAACGGCTGGAGTTGCGTGGTGGCGGCTATCCGGTTAGCGGTATGTCGTTGTCCGGCCTGTACGCGCTAGAAGACGCTGTCGCGGATCTGGCAGCCGGGCGCTGTGGCCAGGGAATCGTGGTGGCCGCAGGGAATATGCGGAATTTCGATTCTCTTGTCGTATTCGCAAAACTTGGCTTGCTTGACCCTGACGGTGATATGGGCGGCTTTGTTCCGTCGTTCGGAGCAGCAATGCTGCTACTTGGCAACGAGTCTGGGAATGCCGTTGCCGAAGTACTCGACGTCCATACCCGCTACAGTCCGGAACCGTTCCCTTCTCCTTCTGATTGGCAGGCACTGATGAAATATGTGGCCGGCAGGGGCATACAGCCCGACGTGGTTACCACATATTGCAATGGCGTGAAGGCCAACGACGAAATTGAACGATCAGCCGTGCAGCCGTGCTTCCCCAACGCCCAGTTGCGCAATTACAAATCGATATTTGGGTATACCAGCAAAGCCAACAATACGCTTGACCTGGTGGCTGCTCTTGCCGATGAGAACATTCCCGAAGGAGCTGTCATTCTCGTCAATGGAGCCGGCTTTGGTGTCGGAATCGGTTTTATTGCAATGAGAAAGCTCAAGCAGCTTCCGTATTCGGGCCGAAATGCAGATGACGCTTTGGAGATGGCAGCATGAACAACCATCAACATGTATGCATCAGCGCTTATGGTGCCGTTACTCCCTTGGGGAGTTCTCTGGACGAGATCAGCCAGAGCTTGCAGCACGGCCACTCGGGGATTCGTGCCATAGAGAAATTCGATACCATGACGTTCCAAACGAAGTGGGCTGGTGTTCCCGAGTTGGGTAATCGCAAAATACGCTGGCCGCGTGAGGTCGGTCAGCGCGTGTGTCCTGGCGAAATGCTTTACGCTGACGTTGCTGCCGATCGTCTTGTTGGCCATTACAACCCTATCGACCATTATCCGGCGTCACGTATAGGCTGTGTAGTCGGTGTGGACGACCCGTCCATCGACCCGCAACGCTGCATTGATATGACCGATCAGTTGGGTTCTGAAGCAAGCGGCCAGCGCGATGCAGAGATCAAAAAGGCCATCGAATTTTTCAGGATATCCGAAATGATGAACTTGGATGTTACTTCGGTGTTGCGTACCATTCATTCTCATGTACCATTCGCCGGCTATAGCCGTTGCCATGTCGGTCTTTGCTCCGCGTCGCTGCAGGCGTTGGGCATGGCGAAGCAGGCCATTTTGGATGGGAAGATTGATGTAGCCATCGTCGGTGGCGTATCGGCCAAGGTAAACCCGTTCAATTTGGCTCAACTTGAGGCCATCGGTGCAGTGTGTACGGATCCGCTGCTGGAAGGAGCGCACCGTTCTCGGCCATTCGATAGTCGTCGCTCTGGGTTCATGCCGGCCGAAGGTGCTGTGCTGTTCGTCGTGGAGAAGGAATCGGCCATCGAAGCACGTGGAGGGCACAATTACTGCCGACTGCTTGGTTATGGCGCCAGCATGGCTGCGCAGCATATAGTGGCTCCGCATACGGAAAGCTTGGAAATGCGTCTGTGTATGCAACGGGCTCTGGCCGACTCGGGTGTGCTGCTGGAAGACATTAGTTGCGTTAATGCCCACGGCACTTCGACGATGCTCAATGATTTTCATGAAGCTGCTGCTTTGGAGCAAATTTTTGGCGAGGTCGAACTACCTCCGGTGACCGCGACCAAGTCACTGCACGGCCACCTGATTGCCGCTGCCGGGGCGATGGAAGTGCTGGGTACCATGGCCTCGTTTCGGGACGAGTTTATTCCGGGCGTGCTGAATCTTGAACGCCAAGATGCGGAAATCCACGTGCCGGTGCTGAGCAACACCCGTCACACCAGGCTGCGCAACGTGTTGAAGAACTCCTTTGGGATGGGTGGGCTGGCAGCATCCATGGTGCTGCAGAACCCGCAGGAAGGGGTGTAACGGCCATGCGACTCATCAATTTTTTGGAAACCTCTGCACGTTGGCGGGCTTGGTGCAAGGATGTGCACTTGGACGCAAACCGTGTCCGCGCAGTGCTGGCAACCATGGAGCACTCCGGCCAGCTGGGCGGACTCGACGCGCAACGGTTGCATGTGTTTTGCACATACACACCATTCGAGACGTTGTTGGCCTATTTTGTGGCGTCCCATTTGGGGCTGACTGTGGCCATTGTGTCCCCACGAGGATTGTCCCGGGTCGTAGAGGGGATGGATCCCGACTGGCTGGGGCAGCTGCTGCTTCCATCGGGACGAACCGTGCCCGCAGGTGAGTGGCTTGGTGGTGTCCGCCGTCTGGATTTCAATCCGGCGGAGCTCGTCAGTGATTCTATGGTTTCGCCTGCCGCCAAGCAAGCGGCTCGGTTCGTGTTCTGCACATCTGGCACCACCGGTAAGGCCAAGCGTGTATTGCATGATGAGCGCACGCTAATAGCTAATGCCAAGGTGGTTTCGGATTACATGCGTCTGACACCGGCCGATCGCAGTTATTGCGTGTTCCCGATGCAATACATGTACGGCCTCAGCACAACTCTGTGCACGCTGTGGTCAGATGGCAGTATCCGCTATAGCGAATTCCTCAAGCCAGTCCTGTTGGCGGAACGGGTTCGCAAGCATGACATCAGTGTGCTACCCATCTTGGGTGAATGGAGCTCGGATCTGCGTGAGGAATGGCAGCATGCGGGCTTTGCGCCAAAGCGTTTGCTGTTGATCAATGCGTCCGACCGCCTGTTGCAGCAACAGGCCGAAGATCTGCTGCCGTTTGCCACCGAGTTTTGGAACAATCTGGGCCAGACGGAGTCCGCCCCAAGGCTGTTTGCACTGAATCTTTCGAGCCTGCCTTCGCTGGATGATGCATGCCACCAAGGGATCGTGTCAGTTGGCCAACCAGTGCATCCAGACATCCATCTGTGCCTAAGGGACGGCCTTGGCGATACCGGTAACCTCTATTATCGCACGCCGTTCAGCATGCTTGGCTATTTGGACGATGACGGCAGCGTGATGCCACCGCCAGAGTGGATTGAAAGTGGCGACCTGTTCCGCCAAGACACGAATAGCCTTTGGTACTGGGTCGGCCGCAGTAGCCACAGCATAAAAATACGTGGCGAATTTATTTCATTGCGGACCGTGACCGACATGTTGCTGTCGCACCAAGACGTTTCGGGGATTGGTTATGCCACCAACCAGCACGGGGAACTGTGCACATTCGTGGAGTCGCCGGGACAGTGTGAGCAATTACGAAGCACTTTGTCGCAGTTGATAAGTGATGCGTTGCGTGGCAAGCGAACCGAAATCCGGTTTGTCGATAAATTGCCGCGCACCGAAAGCGGCAAGATCGATTACCGCCGGCTGAGCCGGACCGTGCTCGACCCCCCGTATCAACGGCAACCCCGTAAGGGCTCGCCTCCGTCACATGATGAGTGTTGATGAGGTCAGAGCGTGACGCCCCCCAACCACAAGAAAGGAACACAAATGGAAAGCACCTGTTTTGCAGCTGATGAGGCCGACACCGTTGAATATTCCCATACCGATTTTGTTCCCGAGCGGCTACAGCTTGTCGTAGACAAACTTTGGCAGCTTCAGGGCCAGGGCCAAGCACCTACCATTGATTCCTATGCGGACTTCTGTCGCTTGGTCCCAGTCATGCAGGGACACGACTACAACGACATCGCGCATAAGGCGTATGCTAAACGTGAAGAAGTCCCTGTTCAGATTGGCGGTTCCAGCGGGACTACAGGCAAAGGAAAGTTGGTGTTGAGTCGAACCCAGGCGCCTGGGTCTGGCCCATCAGAAGATGACATCCAATTGATTACCGAGTTGCGTACGATCGGTGCGTTGGGGCCGGGTGATGTTGTCGCCAACCTGTTCATGGTTGGTCTGTTTTCGCTCCTGCATCAGGGCTTCAATCGTTTGCTGGAAGCATGCAATTGCTCAATCGTCCCCCTTGGGACGCTCGATCCCGATCAAGTTGGCAGCCAGCTGGACTTTCTTCGTCGGTATCGGGTGAATGTGCTGGCCGGAACACCAGGAACGCTCATCCAAGTTGCGGACGCCGTGCGCAAAAGCGGTGTGAAGCTCGAGATTGAGCGCATCTTGTTCACCGGGGAGCGCATGGGTGCCGTTAAGGCATCCGTGTTGCGCGAAGTTTTCAAAGGCACCCGCATCATTGGTTGCTATGGCTATTCCGAGTGCGGCTTCGTGGGCATAGAACACCCAGATGGTCGCTATCGGGTGCGTGACGATGCCTATTTTCTCGAACGTGACCCCGACGGACGCCTGTTGGTGAGTTGCCTGGATGTCAACCTGCCGACACCTGTAGTGCGATATGACACGGGTGATCAAGTCGAATTTGTCGAACACTGTGGACAGGTGTTTTTGGATGGCATCGAACGTGCCGACAGCAGCTTCAACTTCATCGGCAACCTGATTGATATCAAGACCCTGAGGCAGTTGGCCGGGCACGTGTTGTGTCGCGAGGATCTGATTTTCGAAGTCGAGCTGAACACCCGTGCGGATGGCACGGATGATTTACTGGTACGGGTTCTGGCAGACGATGTGGATACAAACGACTGCGAGCGTATTCGCGATCAGCTGTTGAGCCATGCGGAAATCCGCGAGGCTATTGACAAGCAGGCCGGAACCGTACACGTGGAGTGTCGGCCACCCGCAGAGGCCAACCTGTCGGGTCGCAACAAACACCGTCAAATTATCGACAACAGGGGAGACTTATGAAAAACCGCTTTCTCGAAATATGTGGCCCTTTAGAGTTGAGCGGGGACGGTACCGCTAGTGGCGTGTTGTGTCTTGGAATGTACCGGGGGCGCATGCAAGTCGCACCAGGGATCTTGCTACTCGAGGGCATTCATCAGTGTGCAGTTCGGCTGGGGCGCACCGTGATTCCCGGAGGCCGTGTCAAGGGAGCACGCGTATTACCTGTTGCCGTCAAATCCTTCGTCCAGCGTGAAAGCGTCCTGGCCGATGATTATATGTTCCATTGCCGGGCAACGCCTTTTGGTAACTCTGCACGAATCAGCGTCCATGTGTTTCGACACGGACGCAAGTCTCTTGCAGATGCCGAAATTCACGTCGCCTTACTTTAACAGGAGTCACCATGCAACCTTTATCGACAACCACATCCTTGGACAGTTCGCTGGGGGCACCTGACGCGGGAGAAAGTCTGTTCTGCACCGTTCAACGGCGAGACGACCGGTCTGGCTTTCGCTTTGAGATCAACCCTGATTGCAGCTTGATGTCAGAACACTTTCCCGGCTTTCCTGTGGTGCCAGCTTCTCTCATCGTGGGGCTGATCGCAAAATTACTGCCATCTTACCTTGGCGTTCGGGATGGGCTCTTGCTCCTTGACAATGTGCGTTTCAATCGCCCGGTGTCGCCGCCCGGAAGCTATGAATGCCTGTTGCAAAGTCATAGTGCTGAACAGGGGGTGTTGTTTACTATCAATGGCCCGGATGGCCAACTACATACCCGTGGCAGGGTTCGATTTGGTGCCGAACCGGGGGAGATGAGCCATGCGGCGTAAACTTCTTCTCGGTGTCGGTCCCTGGGTCGTGTTCAGCCTCGTCCTCCGCTTTGGCAGCCTGCATGCCATCACTATCGCCTGGATCGTATTTTTCGTGCTGCAGTTCACTTTCGGCTTGAAGTATTTCAAGGCATTGAATCCGCTTTCTTATGTGTCGCTCTTGCTGTTTGCATTCCTGTTTCTCAACAGCCTGAACCTCTGGTTCCTCTGGGGTATCGTTTATGCGGCCCCGATCTGTTATGGGACATTCACGCTTACCGCCTTGGTGTCCGTGCTGGTGAATCGACCTTTTACCCTGACGCACGCTCGCATGCAGACGCCACGCGAGTTTTGGCAGCACCCTGTCTTTCTGACCATCAACAAACACTTGTCTTTGTTCTGGGCCGCGGCGTTTGCAGTGAACTGCATCGCTATGTTGTTCGAACACCAGGTCTTGTGGCTGAGCCTGATCGTGACCTACGTGGTCCTTGGCTCTGCCATCTGGTTCACGGAACGTTACCCGGCTTATTACCGGGAGCGCGCCAAGAAGCGCCGCGAAACTACCACTGTCGTACCTACAGAAAACCTTGGGAGTACTGTATGAAAACAATTTTGCTACTCGTGCGTGGAGAGGCGCGCACCTTCTATGACCTCGAAGGCAACTGCATTCTCGCGTCGATGCCAGTCAAAACGGTTCTACTTGTCGATCGTGGCAACCACTCTGGCTTTTCCAACCTGCCAGGAAATATCGAACTCGAGATTGTGCGTTGGTCGGACAAGGCTGCCCTGAAGCAGCGCGTGTCGGAGCTGCATCAACAGCATCATTTCAGTGCCATAGCCACACTGGATGAGTCCAACGTGATGCTGGCGGCAGAGTTACGCGGCCAGTTAGGCCTGCCGGGAATGCGGGAGGAGCAGACGACCTTGTTCCGCGACAAGACACGGATGAAACAGCACTTGCAGGATTGCGGTCTACGTGTACCGCAATTCGCATCCTGTACCGATGTCGACGATGTACACAAATTGCTGTTGTCCTCTGGCAAGATCGTCATCAAGCCTATCGACGGTTTCGGTAGCAAGCAGGTGGCGTTCATTGCTGACCCGGATGAATTGATTGGCGGCATGGTACGCGGAACACAGCACGGAGGCGGTGCGCTACGAAGCAGAAGAGTTCATCGCCGGCCAGCTGTATCACGTCAACGCGTTGGTGGTCGCGGGTCAGGAACGCCTGACAGCAGCGGCTGCTTATCTGCCAGGCATGAGCAACATTGATTTTGGTGCTGGTGCACCGTTTGTCAGCCACATGCTCGAGGAGAGCGAGCTAGACCGTCGGATCGTCGAGTATTCCTGCAGAGTGAACCGGGTGTTGCAGCTTCAGGATGGGGTCACGCACCTGGAGTGCTTCGTGACACCGGAAAACGAAATTGTTTTCTGTGAAGTCGCCTTGCGCCCGGGGGGCGGAGGCATCGTTTGGATGGTGGAGTCACAGTTTGGGGTTAATCTCAACCGTGCGGTCATCCTCTTGGCTGCCGGTGAATCCGAGTTGTTGCCGGCTCCCGCCCGTGCACCCAATAAGTTGGCCGGGTTGATAGGCATGCGCTCGAACTTGTCTGGCTTTGTTGAACAGGCCCCCATGACAGACCAATTTCGTGATAGAGACGTACGCCTGAATCAGATCGACGTCGAGCCTGGCGTGTTCAAGGCCATTGCCGCCCACTGCACCGACTTTCTCGGACTGTTCGTTTTTGACTCTAACGATTACGGCCACTTCGATGCCCGCTGGCGTCAGCTACATGAACAGTTCCACTCGAACCTGTCATTTAAGTGTATTTAACCTACCTAATATGAGAAGCCCATGAACAACATCAAACTTGAAAACTGTGAACACGCGCTGGAACTACTGAATGTGGACATGATTGCCAGCCAGTTCGAGGAAGTCGATGCAAAGACATCCACATTCACGCAAGTCGATTTCACCGACTCCACGCTTACCAAGGTTAGGTTCGACAGCTCGACATTTGATGGTGTCACCTGCAACAAGGCCCGCTTGCATCGCATCAGTCTCGAGCAAGCGCAGCTTTCCGAATCCAACCTGCAAGGATTACAGGTTCGTAACTGCAACTACGAGGGGATGACTATCGAGGGTATCCCGGTGCTTGATCTGCTCGGGGTTTATCAACGACAGCTTGCCGGGAATTGAATGACAAACCGGTGATACGAAAGGTTGATCAGACGTTCCCTAGTGTAGTGCTTCATGCTGTTTGAACCGTTTTGTTCAGAGAGCGTCTTGCGCGGATAACTTTCTGCAGGATGTCGCTGGATTGGGCCGTCCAGACGAAGGGCTTGGGGCTTTTGTTGTAGGCGTTGAGGTAACCGTCAATCGCCTTCTTCAGCTCGGCCACGCTATGGAATACGCCTCGGCGCAAGCGATCCACGGTGATGCTGCGAAAGAAGCGCTCGACCCTATTCAGCCATGATGCTGAGGTGGGGGTGAAGTGGATATGGAAACGTGGGTGTTTCTTAAGCCAGGCCCTCACCTGCGGGTGCTTGTGTGTAGCGTAGTTGTCGCAAATCAAATGCAGTGATTTCCCTTTCTCGGTCCGGCGATTAATCAGGCGCAGAAACTCGAGCCATTCCTCATGCCGGTGCCGCGCCTTGCAGTGGGAAATCACCGTTCCGTCCAAGGTGTTGAGCGCCGCGAACAGGGTCGTGGTGCCGTGACGCTTGTAGTCATGGGTCATGGTCGCTGCGCGGCCTTTCTTCAGGGGTAACCCCGGCTGAGTGCGGTCCAGGGGCCTGTACCTGGCTCTTCTCATCACAGCACAGCACCAGCGCATGCTCCGGGGGTGCCATATACAACCCGACAATGTCTTCCAGCTTCTCCGTAAACCGCGGGTCGTTGGACAACTTGAACGAGCGCACCCGGTGCGGCTTCAACCCATGAGCGTGCCATATACGCAGCACCGTGGTGTCGCTAACCCCAACCCGCTTGGCCATCAGGCGCGTACTCCACTGCGTGGCATGACGCGGCGTGGTCTGTGTCGTCAAGCGCACGATCTGCTTGATCTTGGCCGCATCAATACTCGGCGGCCGACCGCCGCGGGGCCGATCTTTCTTCAACGCTTCGATGCCACCGGCTTCAAAACGCTGGCGCCAACGCGCCACCCGATGCCGCGTGGTGCCCAGCCGTTGTGCAATAACTTGCTCAGAAACCTTCTCGGTCGCCGCCAACACAATCAGCGCGCGTTCCCGGCACCGCACACTCACCGTAGCTGAGCGGCTCCAGCGTTCCAGTATGCGACGCTGCTCCTCATTAAGGGTGATCGGTGACTTCATCGGCGGTTGTCCAAGGGGCAATTATTTCTTGGACAGCATCAGAATGAAATGGCCCCACATTTATGAAGCACTACACTAGATAGAGTCTGCTCAGCAAGTCAGGGTGCCGCTGATCAACATAAAATCCCGACGGCGGTCGCATGGTCTGGTCGATAATGAAACCGCCTCTTC
>QIHS01000024.1 GCA_003229095.1 Woeseia sp.
ATGAACGTAAGACACCTGGTGATCGGAGAAGATTTTCGATTTGCAACCGAACGCAAGGGCGACGTCAGTTTGCTGCAACGGGCAGGTAACGCTCTGGGCTATTCGGTTCATGAAATGCCCAGTGTTGATTCAGACGGTCAACGGGTCAGCAGTACCGCGATTCGTGCCGCCTTGCTGGAAGGGAACCTGCAAAAGGCGAACCGGCTTCTCGGCCAGAACTATCGCATGTCAGGAAAGGTTATCATCGGTGAGAAACTGGGGCGCAAGCTTGGTTATCCGACTGCCAACGTAAACTTAAACCGGCGTCAAAGCGCTGTCTTGGGTATATTTGCCGTACGTGTTTCGGGCGCAGACTGGGGGCCGCTGGATGCGGTCGCCAGCATCGGCACGCGACCGACGTTCGACGGCACCAAACCGCTGCTGGAAGTGCATATCTTCGATTTCGACCGCGATATTTATGGCGAAACAATTCACGTTGACTTCATTGCTCGACTGCGAAGTGAAGAGAAGTTTGAGGTCGTTGACGACCTGGTCGAGCAAATGCATCGTGACTCGGTGCAGGCACGAAAAATACTTGCAGCTTAGTCGCGCTGTACTTTGTAACACAGGAAAATAAATTGACCGAAGTAACAAAAAAAGAATCGACCGGGGTAGCGTTGTTTTCGATCTGGATGGCGGTGTCAGTAATCGTTGTTGCCCTTGATCAGCTTACCAAGTCAGCAATCATAAAGTGGGTGATGCTGTACGACAAAATACCGATTACTGATTTTATCAACATCACGCACCACAGGAATACCGGTGCTGCATTTGGTTTTCTTGCTGGCGCGTCGGGATGGCAGAAATGGTTTTTTATCGCACTTGGCAGCGCCGTCAGTATATTCATTGTTTCCTGGCTGTGGAAAATTCGCCGGGACGGGTATGCAACGCTGTCTGCCGGCCTTGCACTGGTGATGGGTGGAGCCATTGGCAACGTCGCCGATCGTATCCTGCATGGCAGTGTTGTTGACTTTATTCAGGTGTTAATCGCGGGGTGGCCGTTTCCGACCTTTAATCTTGCAGATTCGGCAATCACTGTTGGTGCGACGTTGCTGATTATTGACGCATTGTTTTTGTCGGGGCGAGAAACTAGCGACGCGAGTTAGTCCAGCAGTCGGCGTAGGGTGCCGATCCTTTGTCGCCTCTGCTGTCAATTGTGAAGGTTGCACACTTCCCCAGTTCCGCATTTGATTTCTGATACGCGGCACTTGCCGAAAATTCGTTCGTGCCGTTCATGGTTACCCTGACGACGTAGGTTCCTGAATTCGTCATCGCATTTGTGGGCACGCCAAACCCGAGTTTGGTCATATCCGTGGTATAGCGGTTGTTCTGCAGATAGAAACGCTCCTGCAACATTGCAATTTTCAACAATGCGGTTTTCGCCTCGATACGTTTGGACTTCGCCGCGTATTGCAGGTATCCGGGGTAGGCCACCGCTGCGAGAATGCCGAGGATGGCAACGACGATCATAAGTTCAATGAGGGTGACGCCACATTTGAGTCTCGAAAAACCGATGTTTCTGATTGAAGTTCTGATCATCTACTGGACGCCTTCCTGTACCCAATACGTTCGTATCGGGTTGTTTGAAAGGTTTTCAGCTTCCGTCGGGCCAGGCACATAAAAACCCTGGTGATGAACCGCCGAAATACCCGGGCTGCCTGCGCTGTTTCCGGTGCCTTGTAGAGTTGCCGTTGCGGTAGCGACAAAGTGATGCGCGGCGATGTTGCTGTCTTCGCCGAGACTGGACAGGTTGTCCGGTAGCAGCGTGGTTTCTTTGAACTCCACAACGACCGAAAGGGTTCTGTTTGCATCGCTTGTGCGCACAACTTCAAGCGGGCCTGATGTGTCGAATGGCCCTAAGGCCAGCGCCTGTTCAAGACCGGACTCAGCAGCCTGAAATACGGTCTCGTTGTTCTGCGCATTGCGCGCCATGTGCAGTTCAGTCGCCACTGTACTCATGCTGGTCACGGCGAGTACGGTCAGCAACGTGAGGATGACGAGACCGATGACGAGTACGGTGCCGCGTTGTTCTGTTCGACCGGGCATCCTATTCATTCGTTTGCTCCGTGATATTCGGTAACGACTGCCTGGAATTTCTGAGCAGGATCGTTTTCGATACGAGCATGCGCCGATACGAGTCGTTGAATTCGCCAAGGTCAACATCTGCGCTTCGGTAGTTGCGGGCGTCCTGCAGACCCGCTTCAGGATTCACGCCACGAACCATTAGCCAGAGCCGCACGGTCAGTATCCGAGGTGCAGCGCCTGGGTCTTCAGCAAACTGCGTCAGAATGGCATCGCCCGGATTGACGTAGCGATCGATCGCGTTGTCCTGGTTGACGTCGATGCCCAACTGCAACTGTAGATTTTCCACGCCCGGAATAACTTCCTGGTCGACTACTCGCGGGCCACTGGTGCCACCGACAAGTGTCTTGCGACGCAACGTTGGCACACCCGGAAGAAGGCGGGAACTTTGCGCCACGTAGTAGCTGTGCACCAGCAAATTGTGCGTCTCTGATTCGCCGCTCGTAAAGTCTGTTGGCGTCGCACCGTCTGCGAATACCCAACCCTGAATACGGGTGGACTGTATTTGCAGCTTCCCTGACTCCGGTTCGGTCGTTGCACGTGTCGTTCGGCGTACTGTCATCGTGTCTGAATCGGGCATCGCTCCGCCGCTGCCGAGGGCAGTGCAGGGCAGTCCGTACAGGTTGTTGTGCCCCGCGACCGGGCTCGACAAGTCCAGTGCCCAGTTGATACCGCAAGCGCCTGGCACAGGAAGAAAACGCGGATTGCTGTTGCCGGGAAGAGCGCGTCCGTCAATGGCGGTGGCCTGGCTGAGTAACCCCCAGTTGCCCGCCATACGCAGGTCGGCCTCAAGGGTATCCATTGCGAACTGCGCGGTTTCCTGGACACGCGCGATGGATTCGTTGATGGCAAAAGCGTGCCGGCCATCGGCGTAGATGTTCATTGCGCCGGCAATCAGGAAGGAGCTAATCGTCAAAGCAACCAGTAATTCGACCAGCGTAATGCCCAGTTGTCGTGAGGGCTCACGGGCGGTTGAGAGTTGATTTGGCATAGTGCTCAAAACGTCGCGACAGGAACGACAATCGAATAATTCGGTGTCCTCGCTGACTCTGTCCAGGACACGATAATTTGGTAGGAGGGTGGTGCAGTGCCGGTGTCGAAATCAATTGTGACTACGCCATTCGGCAGAGAAATCGCCGCTTGCCTGTCCCACAGCAAGATATCGTTTTGCGCCAGTTGCTCGGGCGTGCAATTGGTGCCGGTGCCCACACAATTGTAATTTTCACCCTCGAGCATGTACGCGCCGCCGGCACGTGGATTCGCACGAATTCGATCCGCGATATCGCCGGCCAGAGTGACTGAATGGTAGCTATGTGCGGCGATTCGCCCGGCCTGCAAACTGTGTCCCCAGAGGCCCGCAATTCCCAACATGCCCACTGAAACGATGACCAGTGTGACCAGCACTTCAATCAAAGAGAAACCGTGTTCAGGTGGCTGGAAAAAACATGAGTTGCGCAAGGTGCGTGAACCTGTCGGCAGTCGCCAACGGGTCGAGTCGGCTCTTGCCTGCCAATTCAGCCCGAACATGAGTAGTCCTGACCGCGTGAGTTCTGATAGGCGACCCGCGGGCGACCTGTATAGCTGATGACGAGCGCCCTGGGTTTTCCGCGGCCCGTACGATCGCAAAAGACAAGTGTGCCATTAGTCGCCCGAAGCTCGGTTGAACGCAGCGAAAAGCTGCTGCGATTCGCCGTTATCCGACTGGCCGGGTCAGTCCTGTGTATTCGCAAGATAGGCTCACCCGGGTCGCGGACAGCAGGCCAGTCACGATCATTGTTGACGAAGGTCATCCAGCCGGCTGACCATCCGGATCGCACGCCGCATTCGGAGCCATTGACCGTTGGGCATATACTGACCACCTGGCGCCGGATAACAGATTCCTTGCGGGCAAGATGAACGGCGTGAAACAGGGCATTCACCTCCCCACGCAGGCGGTTGTTGGCGAGAATATTGCCAAACGAGGGAATGGCCAGTGTCAGCAAAAGGCCGACCAGAACGACGGTGACCAGGAGCTCGAACAGCGTGTAGCCAGCCCTTGATCCCCGTTTATGCATGCCAGACCTCCTTGTCCATGCGTGGCATGTTAACGACACCTGGCTCGTCTTTGGGTGCCAAAACTGGGCAAATCCTGCAGATTGAGCTATTGGATTTAGAATTAGTCTATACTTTGCAACTCACTGATTAGTAGAGATTCGTGACATGTCCAGAATGGACATACCGCAAAAATTGCGCGGCGTGTTACCGACAACGCAGCGTGTCGAGGTGGCGAACGTGCTACTAAGACGCCCCCAGCACATGTCGGCGGACCAGATTATCGAGCGGCTGAAACACAGTGGCAGCAAGGTGTCGAAGGCGACCGTCTACAACACGCTGAAGTTGTTCAGTGACCAGGGGCTGGTCCGCGAAATCAATGTCTCCGCCAGTCGTCGCTACTTCGATTCAAAAACGCATCCTCACCATCACTTTTATCACGTAGAAACCGGCGAGTTGACCGATATCCCGACCGAGAGCATCGGCCGGATGAACCTGCCGCGTTTGCCCAAAGGTACCGAGCAGGATGGCGTCGAAGTGTTGATCCGGATTCGCAACAAACAGGCATAGCCGTTTATCATTGGTGACGCTATACTCGCCGCCGCCGCAATGGCGAACAGAAATATCCTCAAATTGCCGGTGTAGCTCAGTTGGTAGAGCGCAGCTTTCGTAAAGCTGAAGTCCGTGGTTCGATTCCGCGCACCGGCACCAATAAAAAAGCCCCCGCACATTTCTGTGCGAGGGCGGAGCCAGTCTTGCCGGATAGGGAGGGGAAATTCTCACCCGGCAAAAGTCAGGTTAAAACACCTTAATTACGGCTCAAGAATGTAAACGAAAACCTTGTACGCAGTGAAGACGTTGGTGTCTGCATTGTAAATGCCGCGCGCATGCATCGAGCGTGCCGTGCTCGCGCCGTCGAGTTCCAGCGTTAGTGCATTGACGAAGTCGGTGAAGTCCGCGTAGAGCTGCAAACTGTCCGTTGTCTTGACGACAAAGAGTTTTCTACCCGTTTCGCGAGGCGCAATCAGTGTATTCGAATCAAGCGTGGTCAGGTCGATCAGGACCGGGCCCTGTTTGATGAAGCGTCTTTGATCGATATCCGAGTTTTGGTTGTCGAGCAACAGTCCCGTGTTATCCATCATCAGGAACGGCGTCGTTGTGCCTGCCGCACCCCATCCAACACCCAGTGCGCTTCGAACGTTGGCAAAGTCGATGATCGTTCGTCCTTCAAAGTCCGGCGGCGCGGTCCCGAACTCGTTCGGGAATCCGTAAACCACTACTGGCTGACCGGTCGCGTCCGGGCGTATCGGGAGATTGCCGGTCGCCACTTCGTAGTTGGCCGGGTCGGCATCCGTCTCAGGACTCATGCCGGTGCCAGTGAAGTCGAATACCTGCACGCGACGTCTGTCGATAGCAAACAACTCGATATCCGTCTGGCCGGGCAAGATCGTGTTCACCAGTCCGCTCAGATGGGTCAGGTGCATCAGCACGGCGCCCTCTGTTGCATCGATATGCACACCAAGCTCGTCATTGTTGGTTACCGTGCCGCGAATCGTCACGGCCTGGCCGATCGAGATGGCGCTGATATCGAGAAGTCGAACCGGGGTGTCTAGCGGGCGATCAGCTCGGTGTGTCTTGTAGACCATCGTATTCGGACCGACGGTGACGGTCACATCATCGCGAAAGAATGTTCGCTTGGCGTTGGTCGCATCAGAGAGTATGACCGTGCCACCTCGAACGACAAGATCGTTGCCGAATCGTGAAATAACATTACCTTTCACTGCATCCTTACCATTGCCCGGAACACTGTTGCCAGCAAGAACACGATCTGCCGTAAACTCTCGCTGGGCGACATTCAGGGTACCTTGCGCTACCGTGAGTGTGCCCTGACCCGCGGCTTCCAGCGCACGAAGGCCCTCGGCACCCGTAAATACCAATTCGTTGACTTCAAAATCTGTCCCGTCGGTCACGAAGACTCTCATGCGACCATGGTCGTTGACCAAATCGTGAAACGGCCGCAGTGCCACGACGTAAGACATCTCGTCAATGTTGGCTTCGATAAAGCGACCACGAACGCGGATTTCCTTGCTGTCGACCGGATCAGTCTCGGCGACGATAAAGGGTTCGGCGACAGCGATGGCCGGTGTCGGAACTGTGTCAACGACATGCGATGCTTCCAGATCAAAATCGAGTGTCAGCAGCGAGACGCTGGCCCGGGTTACGGTCAGCTGATCCCGGTCCGACAACATGATTCTGAGTGTTGTTTCACCCATTAGATCGCCATCGGCATCAACGACCGTGGCGGCTTTAGCAATGCCGTCGGCATCAACGAAAACCTCGGCGTTGCTGTAGTCGAGTTGAATCGTGCCAGCGACATACACGCCAGGCGGTACAGTCGCCGCGCTCACCAGTTCAGTCAGATCCACGTATTGAGAAAAATCGATACGGGTCCGATTCGGTAGTACGCTGACGATCGCGCCATTGGCTTTTTCAAGTGTCAATGACAGGACATCCACCGCATAGCTCAGGAAATCTCCTTCAGCATCTGTCAGTCCGATTATGACCGTGCCACACTCAGTGGCGGTGGCAGGATCAGATGGCACGCAAGTGGCTGAAACCGGTGGAGGTGGGGGTGGCAGTGGCTGCGGCTGTTCAGTGGTGCCAGTACCGCCGCCACAGGCGGACAAGAAAATTGATACAAACATCAATGTAACTGACATCTTTATCGTGGTGGTTATCGGACCGCCAAAATGGCGGTAGCTCGAAGTATTCATGGTGATCTCCCTTTCGCAGTACATTTGGCAAGTACATTTGACAATCGCAATCGATATGGGCCTATAACGCGACAAAATCTGAGCGGTTGACCACGGGACTGACAAAAGCAGCAGAATGCCTGTCGCCGGCCTGGAAACAGCAGGGGTGCTGGCGAGAGATCATAAAAAAAACAGGTACTTACCTTGTATTCCTGTCGTAAACTGTCAAAATGCAGCGACCTTGACGACGAGCCCTCGGATGAGCAAAACATCTGATACCCAACCCATAGCGCTGGCGCCTTTGAGCCGTCGCAGACCACCGCCTGGCGAACGCAATCGCGGCGCTGCGGATGCGCTGCAGACAAAAATCGCGGTCAATGTTCAAGACCTGGACCCTGATCGCTTCAAAGATCAGCTTCGCGAAAATATTGCAGAACTCACCGACGCGAGCGGTTGCGATGCCGCGTTCCTGGCGTTGTTCAGGGCTGACTTGTCAGAAATAGAGACAGTCATTGCCTCCAGCAACGTTTTTTCTGCCTGCAATGCCGACGCACTAACAGGCGAGTCACTGTCGCATTGGCCGTGGTTGTGCCAGCGCCTCGGCCATCTGAAAGTTATTGAGATCGTAGACACCGCGGGCGGGCCAAAATCGGCGAGAGAAGAGCTTGCACGATTTGCAGACCTCGGTATTGGTTCTGCGTTGATCATCGGTTTTTCTGTCGGCGAAGAAGTTGCGGGTTTTCTTGCTTTGGCGAACGAACGCCCGGTAGACAGAATAGATGCGAACCTGCATTTGCTGATGAAACTGGTCGGAGCGTCTTTGGCTTCGGGCCTTGATCGCATGCGCTCCGCCAAATTGCTGAGTGAACTGCAACAGAGAAACGAACTCGTCAGCCTGACTGCCAATGACGGCATCTGGGATTTTGACGGTCGAACAAAACGGCTGCGCTTGTCGCGGCGCTGGAAGGATATGCTCGGCTTCGATGTCAACCAGGCAGATGTATTGCCGGACTGGTACCGATTGGTGCATCCCGACGACATGGCGCGCGTGCAAAAGAAAATGCGCGAACACCTGGAGGGTAAATCAGAGTTCTTCGAAAGCGTGCACAGAATGAAACACCAGAACGGTGACTGGCGATGGATGACCAGTCGCGCCAAAGCATTGCAGGACGATGGCGGTCGCCTGATTCGCCTGCTGGGTGTCGAGGTTGATATTACAGAACGCAAACTTTATGAAGAGGCGCTTTTCCGCGAGAAAGAAAGTGCCCAGATTACATTGCGTTCAATCGGTGACGGCGTCATCACAACTGATGCAGAATGCAATGTCGAATACATCAATCCGATCGCTGAAGACCTGACCGGCTGGAAAGTGGATGATGCCAATGGTCGCCCTATCGACGAAATTTTTCGCGGCTTTCATGAAGAAACCTGTGAGCCATTGGAAAACCCGCTTGGCGTGTCCATTCGGCGTAGCCGCGCAATCAA
This sequence comes from Woeseia sp., assembly GCA_003229095.1. Lineage (GTDB taxonomy): Bacteria > Pseudomonadota > Gammaproteobacteria > Steroidobacterales > Woeseiaceae > SZUA-117. The sequence goes on from QIHS01000024.1 coordinate 8,388, forward strand.
ATCGGTCAGGCCAACTCTCCTGATTCGGCGCGATGGCAATGAGCTCTACATAGAAAGCACTGCATCGCCGATTCGCGATGGAAAAGGCGAAGTGACCGGCGGCGTTCTCGTTTTTCATGACGTCAGTGAATCGCGCGAGTTGAACCGCCGCCTGAGTTATCATGCGAGCCACGATATTCTGACGGGTCTGGTCAATCGTGCCGAATTCGAGAGTCGACTTGAGCGTGCACTAAAAAGTGCCAAAGCTCGCGAAACTTCTTACGCACTTTGTTATCTCGACCTCGATCAGTTCAAAATCGTCAACGACTCCTGCGGTCATCAGGCTGGTGATGCATTGCTGGGCCAACTCGGTGCACTGCTAAAATCCAAGATTCGGTGGCGCGATACGCTGGCTCGACTGGGCGGTGACGAATTTGGCGTCCTGCTCGAAAGTTGCAATCTCGAGCAGGCAACGGAGACGGCTGAAACATTGCGTGTTGCTGTCGGCGATTTCAAATTCATGTGGGACGATCGCAGTTTTCGACTTGGAGTCAGCATCGGCGTCGTGCCCGTAACAGCTGGCAACGAGGATGTCGCAGGGTTGTTGAGTGCAGCAGACAGCGCCTGTGCTGCCGCCAAAGAGGCGGGCCGAAACCGCATTCACAGCTTTGAAGAAAACGATATCGATTTGCAACGGCGACGTCGTGAGCAGCAGTGGGCAGCGCGCATCAACAATGCACTTGAAGAAAATCGCTTCGAACTTTACCGGCAGACCATTCTGCCATTGCAAACACCCGAAGACGGTGTGCACTACGAAATTTTGTTGAGAATGCGCGACGAAACCGGTGGAATCATTGCGCCGGGTCTGTTCATCGAGGCTGCGGAGCGCTTTAGTCTGACACCTCGCATCGACCGCTGGGTTGTCACCAACACTTTTCGCTGGCTGGTCTCTGAGGCAGATGAACGGGAACGATTGGCAATGTGCTCGATAAACCTGTCCGGACAAAGCATCGGTGATGACAAGTTTCTGCCGTTCGTCATTGAGCAGTTTCAAATGAGCGGTCTTGACGCCACCAAAATCTGTTTCGAGATCACTGAAACTGCAGCCATTGCAAGTTATTCCCAGGCAAACCGGTTTATCAATGCGCTCAAAGAACTCGGCTGCATGTTCGCGCTCGACGACTTCGGCACGGGCTTGTCGTCATTTGGCTATCTGAAACACTTCCCTGTCGACTTTCTCAAAATCGACGGCAGTTTCGTCAAAGAGATTCTGCATGATCCGATTGACCGGGAAATGGTGCGGTCTATCAATGAAATCGGACACCTCACCGGCAAACTGACGATCGCCGAGTTTGCGGAAAATGACGAAATTATTGCCATGTTGAAAGGCATGGGGGTTGACTACGCGCAGGGCTATGGTGTGTCCCAACCCAAGCCGGTGACGGCCACTATTGCGTCGGAACAGCAGCAATAAATAAAGTCGGTCACTCCGGTTTTCGTCCCTCGTATAGAAAACGCATCGACAGATCGATTGCCTTTATGTCCTTGGTGAGTGCGCCAACTGAAATGAAGTCGACGCCGGTTTCGGCAATTTTTCTTACCGTGTTGAGTGTTACACCGCCGGATGCTTCAAGGATCGCCGGCGGATCGCCTTCTGCTTGATTGATTTCAACGGCGTATTGCAGATCCGCACTGGCAAAATTGTCGAGCAACATTCGCTCAGCACCGGCTGCCAGCGCTTCGCGTAACTCCTCAACGGATTCAACTTCGATTTCGACCGGCAAGCCCCCACTGATATTCTTTGCCGTGTTCACTGTGGCTGCGATTCCGCCGCCACTGATGATGTGATTTTCCTTGATTAGGAATGCATCGAACAATCCGATGCGGTGATTGTTGCCGCCGCCGCATCGAACGGCGTATTTTTGTGCGAAGCGTAGTCCGGGCACGGTCTTTCTCGTGTCCAGAATACGTGCTTTCGTATGCTCAGTTTCCTGCACGTATTGTGCAGTGATAGTTGCCGTTGACGAAAGCAACTGGAGGAAATTCAGGGCTGTTCGCTCACCACTAAGAATGGCACGGGCGGGGCCAGAGACAATGCAAATCTCTGCGTCTGCCGGGACACTGTCACCGTCGTTGCACATCCACTCAACAGACACTTTGGCATCCAGTTGCCGGAATACTTCGTTGACCCACGGCTGACCCGCCATGGTCATCGCTTCTTTTGCAATAACAATCGCGCTGGTTTCGGCTGCGTAGGGCACCAGTTTTGCTGTCAGGTCTCCATCGCCGAGATCTTCTGTGAGACCGGCGGACACATTCCTTTCGACGGCGGCAGCCAATTGTTCAGAGTTTGTCATCGTTATTGCCCAGGCCAGGAGACAAAGAAGCCCGGCACCGGGCCGGGCTCCGTTTTAGCTGCTATGGAGTCTCTTACATGAAGAAGCCGTGCCCGGCTCCAACCATGCTCATCAGTAGTGGAATCGACATCAGTGTGTTGAGTCGGGATGCGATAAATGCGGTGTTTTTCGCGCTGGCAATTTCGTCTGCGCTTGCCTCAACCATGCCGAGGACCTTTTTCTGGTTTGGCCAGATCAATACCCACACGTTGAACAGCATGATGGTGCCAAGCCACGCACCTATGCCGATCGTCATGGCGTAGGCATTCACGTTGTCTCCTCCCAGGCCCAGCATGAACGCGTTAGCAAATTCGCCGCGATGCAGCAGAAATGCCGCGCCTGTTAGCCACGTGGCCAGGGCACTCCAGCGAAACCAGAACAATGCTCGTGGCGCAACATATTTCGTTATGCCTGCGCCGCCAGGTCCGCCGTCATCGGTGGCAGCATCGGCGAGCGCGGGTGCCTGGACAAAATTGAAGTAGTAGAGCAGTCCAATCCAGATAATGCCAGAGAATACATGCAGCCAGATAATGATGGCATTTCCCTTCGCTGAGCCAATTGCAGTAATTGGGCCATCGCCGGTGGCCAGCAGGATGAGCAGTGCGAGTACGAATCCGGCAATGATTGTGCCTGGAACACTTTTCAAAGGGTTCATTCTTTTTCTCCCGGAGAATTCTTGATTAATTATTGCCCGGGTGCGTAGCCGGGAGATTGCCTGAGGCTCTTGCAACAGGCGATTTTCGCATTATAGAGAGAGGCTTAGGGGAGTGCCAGCCCGGGCTAGGTTCTGTGCGAACAGTTCAGTACAATAACCAGCTTGGATATCCCCGATGAAGAGATCGATATAGCTCGATGAAAATATTCGCCATAGTCCTGATTCTGGTCACTCTGCAGGGTTGCACCTCCATGCTGCTCGGCAATACGTCGAGTCGTGAGACGGGGCCTGCGACCGGACAGTCTTCCTCACAGAGTGCGGTAGACAGTACGATTACGGCATCGCTACGGCAGCAGTACGATGCAGATTCGGGCATTAGCAACTTTATGGTTGGAATTCGATCTGTTGCCGGGCGTGTCGTGTTGACCGGCACGGTGGGTAGTTACGATATTCGCGATCGGGTTGTTGACGTTGCCCAAAACACACATGGTGTTGTGAGCGTTGACAGTCGGATTGTGGTCAATACCAATCTTTGATCGATATTGAATAGCGGTGCGCCTGCAATAACGACGGGCAAGCCAACAATTGAAAAGGTGAATCAGAAGTGGACGTGAACGAAAAAATCAAAGACCAGCTCGAGAAAAACGCAGTGCTGCTGTACATGAAAGGAACACCCGATTTTCCCCAGTGCGGTTTTTCCGGCCAGACGGTTGCTGCACTCAAAGCGGTTGGCAGGCCCTTCGCCTACGTCAATATTTTTGAAGACGAGGAGATTAGGCAAGGATTGAAGGCCTTCTCAAACTGGCCTACGTTTCCGCAGCTCTATGTCGATGGAGAGCTAATTGGCGGTGCTGATATCGTCGTTGAAATGTATCACTCCGGTGAGTTGAAAAACCTTCTTATCGAGGAAAACGACACGCCCTCCAGCCACTAGCCCGCACATTTCGTTTGGGCGTTCAAAGACTGAGCGAGAGCGCGGCGAAATGGTGGAATATGCCTTCCAGCTGCAACTGGTGTTTCGGGCCCAGTCAGCGCTGAATGGTTTCCGTATTATGTGAACTGCGCTCGCAACTGAGACTCACATCACTGCATCAAAAACCCCAATAGCTATAGTCAATCCGTCAAGGAAGATAGCGCTGTTGTAAGGGCTGTGCCTGTCTTTCAGCAGGTAAGTTCGATTTGCAGTAACGGAGTTCTTTCCAATGGAGAAGGGTGGAATTGTGCGTACAGCGCTCGTGCGAGCGTCGGCGATTCTCATGCTATTCGCATTGGGTGGATGCTCGATGTTTATTGCTCCACCACTCGACCCGGTGGTGATTGACTACCCTGACGAAACAGTGGAGTCGAAACCCGCTCCGACCGTTGCAATCCCACTCCCGGCCAAGCCCCCAGAAATACCGCGAAATGAACTGCGTGTAGCGATTGTCATCACTGACCAGACGCTCGCTTTTGCCGATGTCGCAGCGGCACTGCAACAAAAAATTGATGATCTCGGGATCTATGACCTCAGTGATCGCAGCATGACGCCCAAAGCGACATTTAGGGCCATCGCGGATTCGGGCGCAAATGCGGTTGTCGCAATTGGTCTTCCTGCCGCTCGTGCCGCCAAAACGCATTCGTCCGTGCCGGTCGTTGTTTCACAGGTATTCAATGTCCATCAGGACGACCTTTTGACGGATGACATCAAGGCAGTCAGCATGCTGCCGCCCATCGAGCTACAGATTGAAGCCTGGCAAGAAATTGATCCTGAACTGCGTAACGTGGCTGCGATTCTCGGCCCGGGACATGGTGCGCTCATCGCCCAAACCGAACAGGCCATGAAGAACAAAGGGATCAAGTTTCATTACGCCACCGCAGGCTCGGATCGCGAGACTTTGTATATTTTCAACCGACTCGCAAGAGACATCGACGGCTATCTGCTGTTTCCTGACAATAGAATTCTTAGCCGAAGTGTTCTTGCTGAGATGATGGAATACGCGTCCAGGCACAGGATCCAGGTGGCTGTATTTAACCAACCATTGCTGGATGCCGGCGCCACTTTCAGCTCGGAAAGTGTATCGTCCGACATCGCAGCGACAATTTTGAATGTGCTCGAGGACATGATCAACGGTGACCGAGAGGCTGTACGGGCAGTAACCGGTTTGTCGAAAATCGATGTGCAGACCAATCCAGCCGTGCTTCGACGCTATGGCCTTGCTCCTGGTGTCCCGTCGCAAAGTGTTCCCGTGGCCGAAAATCAATGAGCAGGTGGCTTGACCCCTTGATTGACGTGTGGTCGAGCGCATTGAAGATTGTCCGGCCCGCTAAGCACGCGAGCAAGCGTCTTCTCGTCGACGAAATTCTATCGCTGCAAATTGTTATTACGGCGACCATAGGCGCCCTGGCGATTCTGGGTTTGTATTGGGGTGGGCAATGGGTTCTGCAGGACAACTATAGTCGATGGGCAATGCAATGGACAGAAGAGCTAAATGAGCTTGGCTCTCCACTCTATATGTTCAACGACACAGATGCCGCCTTCCGCCTCGAAAGTTTTATCGACAAGTATCCGGAAATCAGCCGAGTTTCTTATTTCGAAAGTGACGGCTCCGTAATGCATGCAATCTATAACGGGGCAGGCGACGGCGGCGAGCAAGCGCCGATTGACGCAGACAAAATTGATGAGTTGTCCGCGCTGGTCAGATCAGATGTGCCGTACCTCGTGGAAACCAGTTATCTGAACGCCCGCGTATTTCGCATTCTTGCTCCAGTATGGACAGAGTCTATAGCCGGCGATGGGCTGTTCAATTTTGATTTTGTGCAGGAGCCCGGTAGTAGCCAGATTAAATTAGTCGGGTTTGTTGGCCTGGAACTCGATTTTTCACTATTTCACAATCAACTGCTTTCGAATATCAAAATCGCAATAGTCGTTTTGCTGGCCATGCTGCTCCTCTCTGGATTCATAGGACGCCGACAACTTGCCCGAGCGCTAACAGCGATATCCGATCTCCACGATCCTATTACGGAGCTTGCAAAGGGCAATATGAATGTCGAATTCAAACCGTCAGCTCACCGTGAGATATCAGAAATTGTAGAGGCACTGGAAGCGACGGTATCGGCTTTGTGTGAACGAGATGCCCGTTTGCTGCATCTTGCCAATCACGATAGCCTGACGGGACTTTTTAACCGTCGCCGCCTGGTTGAAGAGCTGAAAAAAGAAATCGATAACGTTATTACAAACGAATCTTCAGGCGCGTTGCTATTTATCGATCTTGATCAATTCAAATATGTGAATGATACCTGTGGGCATCCGGCCGGAGACCGGCTTATCAAGAAAGTCGCTGAACAGCTCGAAAGTACAGTTGGGCAGATGGGCATTGTGGCCCGTTTCGGCGGCGATGAATTCGCGGTGCTGTTGCACTCTGTCAGGAAACGTGAGGCTGAGAATATTGCCAACGAAATTTTGCTCGACATGCGGCAGCTTGCGCACATCGAGGGTGACAAGGTGTTGCATGTCCACTGCAGTATTGGCATTACGACAATTCAGTCAGACAAATTCGATCATGACGAGTTAATAGCGCATGCCGACATCGCCTGCCGTGAAGCCAAGGAAAGTGGCAGAAACAGGCATCAATTCTATAGTCTGTCAGAGCACGAGGCGAATAAAATAGTGGCAGACGTTGGCTGGGTTGGCAAGCTTCGCGACGCTATCGATAACGACAAATTCAGACTAATGTTTCAGCCTATCGTCGAGATTGCGACGGGCAGGATTACGCATCATGAGGTTTTACTCAGGCTGGTCGGCGACAACGGCAAACTGGTTTCACCGGATGCATTTCTTCCTGCGGCGGTCCGTTTCGGCCTGATGGCGGAAATCGATACCTGGATTGTCGAACATGCAATTCAAATTCTGGCTTCATTCCGTGAAGCCCAGCCAGACCTTCGCTTCTCACTGAATTTGTCCGCCAATGCATTTGAAGTGGATGACCTGACCGGGTTCGTCCGCTCAACGCTGGAAAAAAATAACGTGCCGGCCGGCGCCGTTATTTTCGAGATCACAGAGAGCCTGGCGGTTCGTCACCTGAATTATGTGGAACATCAAATCGGCACACTGCGAGAACTTGGCTGCGAACTGGCGCTGGATGATTTTGGCACCGGCTACAGTTCGTTCGGCTACTTGCAAAAGTTGTCGGTGGACTACATCAAAATTGACGGCTGCTTTATTCGGGACCTTGCCAACAATCCGGTTGACCAGAAAATGGTACGTCTGATTGGAGAAATCGGGCAGGAAGCCGGCATGCGGACTGTCGCCGAGTATGTTCAGGACGCGCCGACCCTGGCGTTGCTCGCCGAATTGGGCATTGACAGTGCGCAGGGCTATTTTATCGGTCGCCCAACTGCCATTCCAACCACCAAGTCGATGCCAATTCCGATTAGTTTCAGGAAAACCGGTTCTACTCGACCCTGACAAGAGACGCGTTCTTGGCCGACAGCCCGTGCCGATACCTGTTCAAGTGGGTTTTGACGCCACGTCTTGCCGCAGCAAACGTTATTGAACCGAACTGTGCTGATTTTTGGTGGTTGCTGAATAGATAGGTTGGAATTGATTGACGATTTTGCAAAAAATATCGGTTGTAATTTCTGCATCGTAGGCGGCGGAATGTGCTGAATCTTCATCCCAGGGCAAGCCGGCTGTCTGTACCGCGCGGGCGAGAACGGTCTGCCCGAACGCGACACCACACAAGGTTGCAGTATCGAAACAACTGAATGGGTGAAACGGGTTTCGTTTAATTGAGTTACGTGCGATTGCCTCATTCAAAAAGCCAAGGTCAAAAGACGCGTTGTGGCCGACCAGGATGGCGCGTGAACACCCCGACTCTTTGACCGCTACCCGAACTTCGCCAAATAATTTTCGCAATGCCTCTTTCTCGTCGATTGCCAGGCGAAGCGGGTGGTGCGGATCGATGCCGTTGACGGCAAGTGAAGCTGCTTCCATATTGGAGCCTTCAAATGGCTTGACGTGATAGCGGATTGTCTTGCCGCGTGTCAGCGTCCCGTCTTCATGCGATTCAACGAGTACTGCTGCGATTTCCAGCAATGCATCCGTTCGGGAATTGAAGCCGCCCGTTTCGACGTCGACGACGACAGGTAGAAAGCCGCGAAATCTTTCCGAGATAGCAAAAGGATTGCTCACGATATCAAGGTGCTCTTTATTTACTGCCAATGGTGAGAATATCTTTGTTGAGGACAAGATTCATGGAAAAGCGCACGCCAAAGCCGGTGATCTCGGTCGGAATATGCCCAAGCCCGTTTTTGTTGCAGCAGGAACTGAGATCAACATGAACCCATGCGCATTTGTCGTCGACAAACTCCTGCAGGAAACTTGCCGCCAGAATATGATCTCCGCCACCATTCGGTGAGCATTGTTTAAGGTCAGCGGTGTCGCTGTCGAGTTCTTCCAGGAAGTCTTTGCCGATTGGAAATGGCCATACTCGCTCACCGCTGTCGTGTCCGGCGCGTTTGAGAATCGGGTGCCACTTCGGCCTGTTGGTGAACACACCGCTGTAGCGGGTTGTCACGGCAGCGACGCAGGCGCCGGTCAGTGTTGCGTAGTCAATGATGACGCCCGGCTCGTCGCGGCAGGCCAGCGTCAGGGTATCTGCCAGGACCAGCCGACCTTCGGCATCGGTATGAATGGACTGAATCGTTTTGCCATTCAATGCAGTAAGAATGTCCTGCGATTTGTAAGCCTGTGGCCCGATACGATTTTCAGTGATTGCCATCCAGCAGTCGACTGCGAGGTCAAGCTTCATCCTGGACATGGCAAGCAGCGTTCCGTATGCAACCGCGCTGCCACCCATGTCGATATGCATATCGAGCATCGACTATTTCCACCCGTATCGAAAATGATGCCTTTTCCGACCAGCGACAAAGCCGGATTCGCCGCTTTTCCGTCAGGTCGATAGCGCAGCCGCACGATCGCGGCACTGTCGTCGTCATTGCCCTGGGCCACGGCAAGAAACGCGCCTGCACCCATTTTTTCTAATTCGCTGACAGCGTATTTCTTGAATTGCCAGCCATTCGCCTTTGCCGCGTCCTTTAAATAGGAAACATAGCTGATGGCATCGAGTTTGTTGGCGGGCAGGGCGGTCAGCCAGCGGGCTGCATTGTTGCCCTCTGCCTCTGCTTCAATTCTGTTCAGGTCGATCTGGTGAGCATGTCCGATCAGCCGCAAACTACGGATTCGCGGCGGTGTCGCTTTGGATTTGAATTCCGGCATGATGAAGGCGGCGGCAAGCGCGGCCGCGCTCATGGATTCGAGAATGGCAAGTTGTTCGCTTGCAGCAAAACCTTCGACCCAGATACCGACGCAGCCGGCTTTTTCTGCGCCAAGCACCGCCAGCATTTTTCTGGCAAATGTGAGTAGTTCAAACGGATCGGCGCTTGAACCGATGGCGCCAACATAGAGTGCCGTTTGTCGTTCGTTGTTAAGCCGGGTCGCAATCGCGGGCGTCGCGCCGGGTTTCCTGCGTCGCATCAGTTTCTTGACCCGCGTTCCCTGCGGAATTTTTCGCCAAAGCGCTGCCGGTACCCGCTCGGGCAGTATCACCAGTAACTGATCAATGCGGGCCAGCGTTTTGCGCTGCGGCGTACCCGTTACCTGGATAACCTTCGGTGCACGATACTGATTGCCGTGTTCGAACAGACTTCCCATCTCAGTGTTCACCTTTTTGACCCTGCATGGGCCATAATATGCGCTTTCAAAATGACCTGCCGGGCAGCCACCCGGGCATGAGCGAGCGGTGATCCTAGTGGTCCAATCCTTGAATTTCAACTTCTTCGTCTATGGGTTGGACTACGGGCAGGATACCTGAGGCATTTACACCGTTTATCCCTGCAAAAGCAGGGCAGGCGTTATTGTGGACAATCTATGAGCGATACCAGCCGATTCGACGACATTGATCCGACCGAAACCCGTGAGTGGCTGGAGTCTATTGACTCTGTGCTGGCCACGCACGGGCCTGAGCGGGCGCACTATCTCTTGAACCAGATGATCGACTTTGCGCGCCGTTCCGGTGCCTATTTACCCTATACGCCCAATACCGCTTACCTGAATACGATTGCCACCGGTCGGCAGCCTGAATACCCGGGTGATCGCTCGATCGAGCGGCGAATAGAGGCCTATATCCGCTGGAATGCGATGGCCATGGTGGTACAGGCCAATCGCAAGAGTTCCGAATATGGTGGCCACATCTCCAGCTACGCGTCGTCGGCAACTTTGTACGAGGTCGGGTTCAATCATTTCTGGCGTGCACCGACCGACAAGCACGGCGGCGACATGGTGTTCATTCAGGGGCATTCGGCTCCGGGCATTTATTCACGCGCATACCTCGAAGGGCGCCTGAACGACGACCAGTTGAACAAATTCCGCCAGGAAGTGGGCGGCGGTGGTTTGTCTTCTTATCCGCATCCCTGGCTGATGCCCGACTTCTGGCAGTTTCCAACGGTGTCGATGGGCCTGGGTCCGATGATGGCGCTGTACCAGGCACGCTTTATGCGCTACCTCGAAAATCGGGAAATGATTCCGAAGAGCGATCGCAAAGTGTGGTGTTTCCTGGGCGATGGTGAAATGGACGAGCCGGAGTCGATGGGTGCGATCACCATGGCGGTGCGCGAGGGGTTGGATAACCTCATTTTCGTCGTCAATTGTAATTTGCAGCGACTGGACGGGCCCGTGCGCGGCAACGGCAAGATCATCCAGGAACTCGAGGCAGCTTTTCGTGGTGCTGGCTGGCATGTGCTTAAAGTGATCTGGGGTTCGCGATGGGATCCGCTGCTGGCCAAAGACCACGACGGGCTGTTGCGGCGGGTCATGGAAGAATGTGTTGACGGCGAGTACCAAAACTTCAAGGCGAAAGATGGCGCCTACGTCCGCGAGCATTTCTTCGGTCGTTATCCCGAAACGCAGGCCATGGTTGCCAATATGTCCGACGATGAAATCTGGCGACTGAATCGCGGCGGCCATGACACACGCAAAGTCTATGCCGCATATCAAAATGCGATCACTCATGGTGGGCAGCCGACGATAATTCTGGCTAAAACGGTCAAGGGTTTCGGCATGGGTACTGCGGGCGAAGGTCAGAACGTCGCCCATCAGCAGAAGAAACTGGACCTTAACGCGTTGATGGAATTCAGGGATCGCTTCAACATCCCGGTCACGGACAAAGACATTGAGAAGCTCCCCTACTGTAAACCGGATGCCGACAGCGTTGAGATGGAATACATGCTCGAGAGACGCGAGTCTCTTGGCGGGTCTTTGCCCGCGCGGCGGACGCATTCGAAGGCGTTAACCGTACCGCCACTGGAAATTTTCAAAACACAACTGGAAGGTACGGGAGAACGCGAGGCATCCACCACGATGGCATTCGTGCGCATGTTGACTGCGCTCATCCGCGACAAAAATATCGGCAAGAGCGTAGTGCCGATCGTGCCGGATGAGGCGCGCACATTCGGCATGGAAGGCATGTTCCGCCAGGTTGGCATTTACTCGACCAAGGGTCAGCTCTACACGCCCCAGGATGCTGACCAGCTGATGTATTACCGGGAAGATCAAAAAGGCCAGATTCTCGAAGAAGGTATCAACGAAGCAGGGGCGTTTTGTTCGTGGCTTGCATCCGGCACTTCCTACAGCAACCATGACGTGCCGACCATTCCATTCTACATTTACTACTCGATGTTCGGTTTCCAGCGCATTGGCGATTTTGTCTGGGCGGGCGGAGATCAGCAGTCACGTGGTTTTATGATCGGTGCCACCGCCGGCAGGACGACGCTCGCAGGCGAGGGCCTGCAGCATCAGGACGGCCACAGCCTGATTGCCGCATCGACTGTACCGAACTGTGTTTCCTACGATCCGACCTATGCTTACGAACTGGCAGTGATCGTTCATGATGGTTTGCGCCGCATGATGGGCGAACAGGAAAACGTTTTTTTCTACATCACCTGCATGAACGAGAATTATGTGCACCCGCCGATGCCCAGCGGGGTCGAGGACGGCATTCTCAAAGGCATGTATTTGTTACAGGTTGGTGGCAAGGGAAAAATTCGCGTTCAGCTGATGGGTTCGGGCACGATCCTGCGTGAGGTTCTGGCGGCTGCCGCACTGTTGTCCAATGACTTCGACATCCCGTCAGATGTCTGGTCTGTCACCAGTTTCAACGAGTTGCGGCGCGCGGCACTCGCGGACGAGCGCTGGAACCAGTTGCATCCGGAAAGCAAGCCACGCAAAAGCTATCTTGAAACCTGCCTGAAAGGAAAAGATGGCCCCTTTGTGGCCGCGACCGACTACATGAAGATTGTGCCGGACCAGATTCATCGCTGGGTGCCCGGGAAGTATGTGACGCTGGGCACGGACGGATACGGACGCAGCGACAAACGGGATGAATTGCGCAGGTTCTTTGAAGTTGACGAGCGATACATTGCCGTTGCTGCACTCAAAGCGCTGGCGGATGATGGCAAACTCGATCAGAAAACCGTCGCACAGGCAATTCAAAAATACGGCATCGATCCTGAGAAGCCGGATCCTGTGACGCTCTGATGGCCGACCAGATCGACATTGTGGTTCCAGATCTCGGTGAATTCAGCGACGTTGAAGTGATCGAGATTCTGGTTGGGGCTGGCGAATCGGTCGCCCGCGAAGATGGCCTGCTCACACTTGAAACCGACAAGGCCACGATGGATGTGCCAGCGCCAAACAGCGGCACTATCGGCAGCATCACGGTTGCGATTGGCGACAAAATCAACAGCGGCGATGTGGTCGGCACCATGACAATCGAGGTGGGCGACACGGTCGTAGTGGCGCCGGCAATCAACGCGGAATTGCTGAAAGGTGATACCACGATGGTTGCTTCGCCTGCGTCGGACAACGCCGGCCCGCTTACCCTTGAGGTGCCTGACCTTGGCGACTTTGACGAAGTCGAGGTTATTGAAGTTCACGTGTCCGACGGAGACAAGATCGACATCGACGACCCGCTGGTCACGCTGGAGACAGACAAAGCAACAATGGATGTTCCGTCCACTGCGACGGGAACGATATTGGCAGTGTTGGTCGCCGTCGGTGACAAGGTGTCAGTGGGTTCGGCACTCGTCAACATCGATGCCGAGGCGATTGCGGCAGTTCCTGCGGCTGCCACAGCCGAGGCAAATGTTAAAGAATCTGTCATCGAACAACGTGCGCAGCCGCCGAAATCGGCGGGTCGCCTGCCGGTGATTGACGAGGCGGGCTTCTCGAAAGCACATGCGAGTCCGTCGGTCCGAAAACTCGCACGGGAACTCGGCGTAGATCTCGCAAGCGTGAAAGGGTCGGGCACAAAAAGTCGAATTGTGCACGACGATGTCAAATCATTCGTCAAGGCGATTCTGACGGGTGATGGCACCGCAACCGGCGGTCAATTGCCCAGGGTACCGGTGATAGATTTTGCGAAGTTTGGTGAGATCGATGTCCAGCCGCTAACGCGCATCCAGAAGATCGCGGGGCCGCGTTTGCAGGCAAGCTGGATCAATCTGCCGCACGTCACACAACATGATCTTGCCGACGTAACCGATCTCGAAGCGAAACGACAGGAATTGAAAGGTGCGGCGAAGGAAAAGGGCATTGGTCTCACGCCACTCGCGTTCGTCCTCAAAGCATGCATAAGTGCTTTGCAGGAGTTTCCAAAAGTTAACGCATCGTTGTCCGAAGACGGACAGTCGCTGGTATACAAAAAATACTATCACCTTGGATTTGCGGCAGACACAGAAAACGGATTGATGGTGCCGGTGATCCGGGATGCCGATCAAATGGACGTTTACGAACTGGCGACTGAGCTTGGTGCGCTTTCCGCTGCTGCTCGCGAGGGCAAACTGAAAGGAACCCAGTTGCAAGGGGCGACGTTTACGATCTCAAGCCTCGGCGGTATCGGTGGCACGGCCTTCACACCCATAGTCAACGCACCGGAAGTCGCCATTCTCGGAGTGTCGAGATCGACAATACAACCGGTCTGGAATGGTTCGGCGTTTGCGCCGCGACTCATGTTACCAATATCGTTCTCGTACGATCATCGCGTAATTGACGGCGCATACGCCGTTCGGTTTACCACCTACCTTTGCCAGAAGATTGCGAATGTGGATGAGTTGCTGGGGACTGACGGCCTGTGAACGGCAGTCAAGGCGAACTTCGCACAGAGCTCGTTGTGATCGGCGCCGGGCCGGGCGGTTATACCGCCGCTTTTCGTGCAGCAGACTTAGGCATGCAAGTCATTCTGGTCGAGCGATCGCCCATGCTGGGTGGGGTCTGTCTCAATGTGGGCTGCATACCGTCGAAAGCGTTGCTGCATGCAGCAAAAGTTATTGACGACGCTGAGGCGATGGCTTCTCACGGCGTGCCGGCGCTGCTCGGGTGGAAGAACAAAGTAGTGGGGCGCCTCACCGACGGACTGTCACACTTGGCGAAGCAGCGCAAAGTACAGGTCATTCACGGAACGGTGACATTTAACTCCACGAATCAACTGAGTCTCGACAACGGTGACACGATCGAATTCGAGAAGTGCATCATTGCCGCCGGTTCTGAGCCCGCGGTATTGCCCGGACTGCCGGATGATCCGCGTATTGTCGATTCGACGGGTGCGCTGGAGCTTGATTCAATACCGAATAACCTATTGGTCGTTGGCGGTGGCATCATCGGTCTTGAAATGGCCTGCGTTTACAGCGCGCTGGGGTCGGCCGTTACGATTGTTGAGCTGA
>QIHS01000285.1 GCA_003229095.1 Woeseia sp.
TCTCCCTACCTTGGATGGCAACTTTTGCGCCTGACCTGGGCTGGCTTTCGTCTTGCCGGAAAACCGTTTCAATGAGCGCACGCGCCGCTGAATGCGATGCTTAAACTTGTGAACTGAGACAAATTTTCTCCCTACTAATCAGCTAACAACGCTGTTTTTGTCGAAGTTATGTTAAGGCGGCGTACCCTAGGTGCCGAAGCAGTTTATATTGCCATTTCGACCCACTCGCGTGATTTTTGAATCCAGCAGGTAGCGATGAAGCACTTCCGAAACTGGTTTGCTGCCATATTGGCAACCGGAAAGCAAAAGAAAGACAATTCTGCCGCGCCACGCAAGACGACCGCTGCCTATCGTCGCAACAACAAAATTGAAAGTATTGAATTTCGGGATGGATTAGATAAGCCCGTTACCGGCAAAGATGGAAGCAAGCATCGAGCTGCCCCGAAAAAGTACGTGCGCGAAAACACCGGTACTCACGAAACGCTGACGATTATCGACGAGTCTTTACTGCAATATGACGATAAGGATGGCATTGATCCCTACAATTCAGGTCAATTCGACCGCGCGAAATCCTGGAACTCGCTCCGTTTCCGTAAATAAAGTCGACTGAGCGCAAATTGACGCCTTTTCTGCGTACGCGTACGCTGCACGCCGGAACCAGCGGAGCGCGAAGCAATGGGACTACGCATCTCGATCGACCTCGACGACAATGATCTCAGACACTTCCGTCTGATCATGCGCGAATCGCGCAAAGCAACCGCTGGCCTGCAGCCAGAAGACATTATCGCTGTTGCACAGACACTTCTGCAAAAGGTCGATACGGAAAACGTACCGAAATTTATCCGCCGGCATCTACACAAAATCGACGTAATGATTAGCATGTTGACGGATCATGAGTGGCGCCTGCCGCAAAAAGACTCAATGCGAGTACTAAACGCGCTGGCATATTTCAGTGAACCACTAGACCTGATTCCCGACCATATCCCAGGACTCGGCTTCCTGGATGACGCCATCATGATCGAGTTAGTCGCTCGCGATTTGAAGCACGAGATCGAGGCATACGGAGATTTTTGCGAATTTCGAAACAAGAATGCCATGAGCAAAGGCATCAAGAGCAAGATGTCCGATATCAGTCGAGAAAGCTGGCTCCAGGGACGACGCGATGAATTGCAGACACGCATGCGGCGCAGACGAAAAAGCGGCTCAGGAAGACCCAATCCGCAGGTGTTGTAAGGGCTAGCGCCGCGCCGGAAATTCGGTGACCCGGTCAGGAATGCGAGCGGATTACGGCCAGTAGTACCTTCCGACCGACAGCAGACCAGACCACATAACGGCCTGACTTATCCAACGCGCCTTGTGGTCTTTTACCAGCGCATAGAAACTCGCCGCACAAATCGCTGTCATAACTGTAAATATGCCAAAAGTGACCAGCAGGGGTGCGTATTCGTGACTCAGCCGAGGGTAGTCGTCACTCAATATGTGGAAGATTAGAAGAACGGCTGCAAGGCTGAAGGATATTGACAGACAGGAACCCAGCACGATTCCGGTGATAACAGTAAGTGGTCGCATGCGGTCCATTTTACGCATGCACCGGTCATGCATGCGGACAATGAGCGAGAAATAGGTAAATTTCCCCTTGATTGAAGGGCTTATGCAATCTAGCCTTGATCCCCCGGATCAGGCTGGGAGTATGAATGCGACAATGGAGAGAACTTTGAGAGTGAATTTGAACGGCATGCGCGCAAGGATTACGGCAGCCACACTGGCTTTGTTGGCGATCGCGTCCGCGCCGATTGCAGCACCCGTTGGTGCCAAAGCCACGCAGGAGCACCTGGCACCTGTGGTCCGGCATGAGAAAATTGGCCAACTCGTTACAGAGTTTGTTCAGAAATCGCACTACCGGCATGCCGATGTAAACGACGAGCTGTCCTCCAAGGTTTTGGATCGCTACATAGAATCGCTCGATAACAACCGCATGTATATGCTCGCCTCGGACGTTGCCGCATTCGAAAAATATCGCTATCTGATCGATGACATGGTGCGTTCTGAACCGTTGCAACCGGTCTTTGACATGTTCAGTCTCTATCGAACCAGGGCACGGGAACGATTGACGTTTGCGCTGACGCAACTGGAATCCGAACCTGATTTCTCAGTGGACGAAGAGTATCGTTTCGATCGGGAAGATATTGAGTGGGCGACATCGGAAGAAGAACTCGACGAGTTATGGCGCAAACGGGTGAAGAACGATGCACTCAGCCTGAAGCTCGCCGGTAGCGAATGGTCCGAAATTCAGACCAAACTGGATAAGCGTTATTCCCGCTTCCTCAAACGCATGGACCAGATCAACAGCGACGATGTGTTCGAATCCTTCATGAATGCCTTCGCACACACGCTCGATCCACATTCGAGCTATCTGTCGCCGCGCACTGAAGAGGAATATCGAATTCAGATGAGCTTGTCCTACTTCGGTATCGGCGCTTCGCTGCAGACCGAGGATGACTTCGTTATCGTCGTTAATATCATTCCTGGCGGCCCCGCGGCTATCGACGGCATTTTGCAGCCAAATGACAAGATAACGGCCGTGGCCCAGGGTGAGGACGGTGAGTTGATCGACGTCGTTGGCTGGCGCCTTGATGACGTCGTGCAACTGATCCGGGGGGCTGCGGACACAGTCGTGCGCTTACAGCTTGATCCGGCAGGTGCATTGCCGGGCGCTGGGGAAAAAATACTCACGCTGACGAGAAACCAGGTGAAACTCGAGGAAAAGGCGGCCAAAAGCGAGATCATCACTGTGCCACGGGACGGGCGCGACTGGTCGATCGGTGTTATCGACGTGCCGAGTTTTTATCGGGACTACAACGCACTGAGCAACGGCGACAAGAATTACACCAGCACCACAAAGGACGTAAAGCGCCTGATCGGCGAACTAGAAGATCAGGGTATCGACGGCCTGATAATTGACCTGCGCAACAACGGTGGCGGACACCTGACCGAGGCCACCGCGCTGTCTGGTCTGTTCATCGACAACGGACCCGTCGTGCAGTTGCGTAACTCAAATGGGCGCATTAGCCGACTGGACGATCCTGATCCCGTGCCCCGAGTCGCCTACACTGGTCCTATGGCAGTACTGGTCAATCGCTACAGCGCTTCGGCATCTGAAATTTTCGCAGCCGCAATCCAGGACTATGCCCGCGGGGTCATCATTGGTCAGCGGACCTTTGGCAAAGGCACTGTGCAAAACCTTTACTCGCTGGACCAGTATGTACGCCGCCCGGACGACGAAGGCCTGGGCCAGCTCACTCTGACGATCGGCAAATACTATCGAGTAACGGGTGAGAGTACTCAACACCGGGGCGTCAATCCGGACATCTCGCTGCCCTCGCCTATCGATGCAACCATAGTCGGTGAAAGTGTCCGTGACAGCGCGCTCCCCTGGGATACCATCCGCACAACCGAATTTCGCGCCGGCGAGCCGCTGGACACCACTATTGATTCACTGGTTGCCAGTCACATCAGCCGCGTCAAAGAAGACCCGGATTTTCAATTTCTGCTTGAGGGAATTCGTGACGTCGAGGAGGCACGGGCGCGCACATCCGTGTCTCTGAATATCGACAAACGCCGGACCGAGCGCGAAGACGGCCAGGCACGGCGACTCATTCGCGAGAACCAACGGCGTGAGGCATTGCAGCTGGACGTTTTGGAGACCGTCGAGGAACTCGAAGAATTGGAGGCACGGGATGTGCACCTTGACCAGGCCGCGGCGATCGTGATGGACCTGGCAGCGTTACGAGAGACAAAGGCAGCACCCACCCATACGGCACGTAACACGCAATAATGTCCTGAGCCTGCTGAGCAGTTCTGGCATAGTGCTCTTAACCGCCTGCAAACGGGCGCTGACTTGCAAGAACAGATCGAGGTGTTATACTGGAGTACAACACCAATCTACCTAACGACAAGAACGTGGGGGTCGCTGTGGTATCAAGCCATTCGTCAAATAAAGCCAGACAGAGCAGCATAGCGCTGGCATTGACGTTGGCCTTGTTCGGCGGGTGGAGCAGCAATGCACTCAGCGCAACCACATGCACGTCAGACTGTGATGCCCTGAGCGATCTGAGCGATAACCTGCAAAGTCCCGAAGTCTCTGTAGAGGCGCTGTCTGTAAGCCCTCTTGACCCTACCGCCAAAGAGGCAAACACCGCTGGTTTCGACTCCCTGGAAGGTCTCTCCCTGTCAGGCTACTCCGCGGCACCATTTCTTTACCTGACACCGCGTGTCGCCAGTGTTTTACAGGAAATTTTCGATGCGACACGCGACGAAGTGAGTGAACCGGAATTGCTATCCTCGCCCTTTGCTGAATCTGACGAGTGGGTCGATATTTCCAAGTTGCTCGAGGACACGAGTCCGACTTTGGGGTCTCAAACAGAAAGTGAAAATGCTTTGCCACTTCTGCAACGGCAGATGTTTCGAACCGATATTTGAGCAAAGCCGAACTTCAACCCGGCATTCCTGGACCATCTTGGTTTTTTTGACCTGCCTGCGCGCGGGTTCTTTCGTTCGAAGCAAATGCCCGTTGTAATTGCCGTCAATTTCCACTAACGACTCAGAACGGTTGAAAGACCCCAGTAATTTTCGCCCAGAAGATCTGCTTCACTCTCCCTGACCAATCCGTTCGAATCAATGCGGAATACTGTTGCAACGGTTCTGGCAATCGGAACCGCATCCGCGTCCGACGGAAATTTCGCAATATCGCTCAGCATCCTTGCACTTTTTTGCAACACATCGGCCATGTCCGTGCTTTGTTCGATCTCAGCTGCGCTCTGGCGAATACGCGATAATAGTTGTCCACACTCGAACTGGTTCCCATAGTTGACAGCGCCGACGCTCTTTTCACCCGCACCTTTGATTTGTTTGGCGATGCCGGCGTCAGAAAAATGAATGTAGAGCTGCTGCGCGAAAGCAATAATCATCAAATTGATTCCGCGTTTTGAAGGTATCTCCAGCCCCTGGTGGTCGGGAGGTTGTCGCTTTTCGATTTCCCTGTGCGATTCATTGAGCATTCTTTTTTGCAAGACGGCCGATTCAATATCGTCGGCAAGACCGTCGATCAATTTCATACACGACCGACCACGAAATAGCCTCATGAATCCGTTCATTGATATGAGTCTGCGTTGCTCAAACTGTAACCGTTGTTCCAGTTGCAAGGCAGCGTCTCGTTGCTCCGTCAACTGCAACTCGATCGCCTGCGCTTCCTTTTGCCGTTGTTCGTTCCAATCGACCATCAAATTGCTGTGACGTTTCCGCTCGCGCTGTTGTTTGAGTTGCTCAGCAAATTTCGCAAGCTTCTGCTCGAATTGAAGACCAAGACCCCGCAACTGATAGAACACCACCACATTGTGTGCCCACTCCGGGTTAGTCAATAACTCTTCAAGATGACCGATTTTCTGCTGCAATCGAGCCGTCGCACCCTGCTGAGTTTTGATCTTGTCCTGCAATTGAAATTTCTCTTCGCGCATACCGGCGAAGGCCTTTTTGAGCTCAGCACGGTTCCAATACAGGTCCATCAGCTTGTCGCTGTCCTGTGAATTTTCCTCGTTGCTGCCAAAAATTGCTGTCAGGCTGGACAATACACTTCCTCTCTGCACGGTCTCGAAACGCCGGCTGCTGGAATAGTTGCAATTCCAGCCACAGATAATGACAAGTCAGGCGGTTGCAATCCTTGATTGAATCGACAGTTTCGTGTTTTTGGCGGACGGTTTGTCCAGCGCGGTTTTGCGCTATCTTTCAAGAATCAGGTGACCCTGATCCATTAAGTATTCTGACCATTTGCTCAATATAATATTGCGCCGCCAGCGGGAGTCGAGCTCGGCACAATGCGCTTTCGAGAGTCTTTGCAATGCGTCGTGACCATGTTTGCCACTATCACGCATCGCCTCTGCCATCTGTCCGTCGAGATACACCCGAATCAGCATGTCGGGATCAGCCACCGGACCATTTTCAGTGCCGAAAACATACGATAAAGTCATCGTGACCGTGTAACGACTTCGCTCGATGATCTCAAGGTGCAGGTCACAATCGCCGGCAACGGTGGACCGGTAGCAACCGTCCAGACGATGCAATTCAGGAATAAGGCGCAGCAAACGGAGATAATTGCTTTCATACAAAGCCATCAGGCCGACGAAACTTTTTGGCCTGACAATCGTTTGCGGAACGAGTTGGCAATCGTGCAACATGCATCGAATATAGCACAGCGAAGCAAAATCTAAAGAGACACCGATCCGCTTTCAATTATTGCTTTCTTGCGCAAAAAATCAGGGTCGCACGCGGCGCTCGACACCGGTAGTATTGAGAATTCTGCTTGAAATTTCTTCGATTGAAAGTTCAGTAGTATCGATATGCGGTACACTGTATTTCTTGAATATTTTTCCCGCTTCACGCAATTCGTATCGTACTTGCTGGGCCGTAGAGTACTGTCCTAGCGCGCGCCGTTCTTTCCTGATTTGTTGCAGCCGGGTTGGTGCGATTGTCAAACCAACCAATTTGCTTTTCTGTTCCAGCAATATGTCCGGCAGTGAACCACTGTCAAATTCATCGTCCGTGAGCGGATAGTTCGCGGCGTATACACCGTACTGTAATGCGAGATACAGGCAGGTTGGTGTTTTGCCGGATCGCGATACACCAATCAGAATGATCTCAGCCATTTCGTAGTTTCGCGCGATACCGCCATCGTCGTTCGCGAGGGCAAAATTGGTTGCCTCAATACGCTTCATATAACCCTCAATATCGCTCATGCCATGAGCGCGACCTGCCTCATGGCTCGACTTTTGCTGCAATTCCTTTTCCAGCGGTTGCAGAAAGACGTCGAAAATATCAAGGTGTAGACAATTGGCAGCTCGAACTTCTGCACGAAAATCGTCCTGCACCAGCGTTGAAAAAACAATTGGCGGGACGCCGTCTTCAGTCGCCGCTGAATTGATCTTGGAAACCGCTTGCTGTGCCTTGTCATCGCTATCTATAAATGGCAAGGTCAATTGTCGGAAGCCTTGGCTATCGAACTGAGTTAACAGACTGTGACCAAGAGTTTCAGCGGTCACTCCGGTCTGGTCAGACAGAAAAAAAACGGTCCGTGTATTCATTAACAGGAAAACCCCTGATCGCTCGTTGCAAGCAATAGTGCCATATTTCATTTCGCGGTTGGCAGTCGATTGTCCATTTCCTAAGGCATAAAACAAGGGAGCTCTAGTTGAATTCATATGTAGTCAAGCTCGATCAGCTGGGTATGCACGATGTCGAAACTGTAGGTGGGAAGAACGCCTCACTGGGTGAGATGATTGGCAACCTTGCTGGTCTGGGTGTTGATGTTCCGGGCGGGTTCGCCACAACAGCTGCGGCGTATCGCGATTTTCTCGCATCAGACGGGCTCGACGAACGAATTAAGGATAGCCTTGCAGACCTGGATGTCGATGATATTGCGGCACTGAGCAAGGCGGGTGCAGCCATTCGCAACTGGATCGCGGACGCGCCGTTGCCACAGCAGCTTGTGACTGACGTACAGGCAGCCTGGCAAGAGATGTCGGCTGGCAAAGATATAACCGTTGCCGTGCGCTCGTCAGCGACGGCTGAGGACTTGCCGGACGCCTCTTTCGCCGGACAACAGGAGACATTCCTGAACGTCCGTGGTCTGGACCATCTGCTATCTGCAATGCACCAGGTATTCGCCTCACTCTACAACGACCGGGCGATTGCCTATCGGGTTCACCAGGGATTCGATCATGAATTGGTCGCATTGTCTGTTGGCGTGCAAACGATGGTCCGCAGTGATATTGGCGCGGCGGGTGTCATGTTCACGCTGGATACGGAATCCGGTTTTCGTGACGCCGTATTTATCACGTCATCCTATGGCCTTGGCGAAACCGTCGTTCAGGGCGCCGTTAACCCGGACGAATTCTATGTCTATAAACCGGCATTGAAAAGTGGCCATCATCCGATTTTGCGCAAGAACCTGGGCAGCAAAGCGATCAAGATGATTTTCAGCGATAACCCTGAACCCGGTAAGACGGTCGACACAGTGGATGTCGATGAGCAGGACTGTAATCGTTTCTCCCTCAGTGACGATGACATCATCGCCCTGGCAAGAACTGCCCTTACGATCGAAGAACACTATGGCCGACCCATGGACATTGAGTGGGGCAAAGACGGCTCTGATGGCCAACTCTACATCCTGCAGGCACGTCCTGAGACGGTGCAAAGTCGCAGTGGCCGTAGTATCGACCGATTCACACTGAAAGCGCACTCCGAGATACTGGTCACCGGACGAAGTGTCGGTCAGAAAATTGGTCAGGGCACAGCGAAGATTATCCGTGATGTAAGCGAGATGGATCGCATTCAACCCGGCGATGTGTTGGTTTCGGATATGACCGACCCCGATTGGGAACCGGTTATGAAACGCGCTTCCGCTATTGTCACCAATCGTGGCGGACGAACCTGCCACGCCGCGATTATCGCTCGTGAACTCGGCATTCCTGCCGTTGTCGGCTGCGGTGATGCGACGACAGCCATTCCCGACAATAGCGATGTCACCGTCAGTTGTGCCGAAGGCGATGAAGGCTTTGTATACGTTGGCAAACTGGAATTTGAGGAATCAAGAATCGAACTGGACGCCCTGCCGGAGATTCCGGTCAAGATCATGATGAACGTCGGCAACCCGGACCGGGCCTTTGATTTTGCAAGAATACCCAACCATGGTGTCGGGCTCGCGCGGCTGGAATTTATTATCAACCGCATGATCGGCGTACATCCGAATGCTTTGCTGGAATATGAAAAACTCGACGCGGAGACAAAAGGGGCAGTTGATGAGCAAATGGCCGGCTACGATGATCCGGTCGCGTTTTTTGTTGAAAAACTCGCCGAGGGAATCGCCGTCATAGCCGCGGCGTTCGCGCCTGAACCCGTGATTGTTCGATTGTCAGACTTTAAATCGAACGAGTACGCCAACCTGATCGGAGGAGATAAATACGAGCCTGCTGAAGAGAATCCAATGCTCGGTTTCAGAGGCGCGTCTCGTTACGTCTCGGAAAGCTTCCGGCCTTGCTTTGACCTCGAATGTGCAGCGCTTAGGAAAGTCCGCAATGACATGGGACTTCGAAATGTTCAGCTGATGATCCCGTTCGTCCGCACCGTTGCAGAAGCCAAACAGGTGATCGATATTCTTGCGGAGAATGGACTGGAACGTGGCAAAGACGATCTGAAGATCATTATGATGTCTGAGCTTCCAAGCAACGCCTTACTGGCCGATCAATTCCTCGAACATTTTGACGGCATGTCCATCGGCTCGAACGACATGACGCAGCTGACCCTGGGTCTGGATCGAGATTCGGCGTTGATCGCCAACCTGTTCGATGAGCGCGATGAAGCCGTCCGGATGATGCTCGCGATGACCATCAGGGCATGCCTTGCTAAAGGGAAATACGTTGGCATCTGTGGCCAGGGACCGTCCGATCACCCCGACCTGGCGCGCTGGCTACTCAGTGAGGGCATTGAAAGCATGTCGCTGAACCCGGATACCGTGGTTGAAACGTGGATGTTTCTTGCGGGCGAGTCAGTCTGACTCTGAGCTACCGCCGCTACCCTGAGTTTCGGTCCGTAGTGGACTTAGTGGACTTAGTGGACTAAAAACTATCATAGCGCGAGCGGCGTTGAGTTTTCATGCGCGGTAAAACAAGTCCGAGCACTATGCCAACCAACAAGACCGCCGCACCAACGAAAAACCAGGTACGCCTCGATGCCCCGGTGAGTTCGTCGTTCTTCTGTTCAAGGACATTAACCTTGATATTGGCGTCATTCAATTGCAGTTGTAAATTTTCGTTCTGCCGATCGATCGCCAATGTATTGGCCGCTTTTCGCGTCGTTTCATCAAACTCTGACTGCAGCGACGATTTTTCGTCTTCCAGTTGTCGAATGCGGCGAGTTGCAGTCTCATATTCCGAGCGAATGGCATCCAGCTGGCCGCCCATACTGTCGCCTTCCGTCGTCGCACTGGTCAGTTGTTGCGTCAGTATCCGCAATTGCTCACGAGCTGACGGCTCGCTCATCAGGTAGCGGCTTAACACCCAGCCCTCGGTACCGCCCCCGGTTCTGACCCGCGTGTAGTCGCTATCAGTTGTTTCGTCAAGAATCTCCAGCTCGGTACCACTGTCAACCATTAGCTGAATCGCATTGCCGGTGCTTGGCCCGGTTCGCAGCATTACCTCAAACTGATCGCTTATCCAGGCAGATTCTGCTAGCGCAATGCCCGTACATCCCATAGCGAGACAGAGGATTCCAATGGACTGTAAGAGACGAATTCTGATCATTGTGTAGAGTCGTTGCGCGAAGATGGCGCCAACTATATGTCATGGCGTTTTCGCACACCAGCCATTCTGTGATTCAACTCGTCACTGTCGCGATTTGGCGACGATTCCTCGCCTTGCAAAAGGCGAAAAGCAAATTTCGGCACAATCAGATGCAGATAACCCGCCATCCGGCAGATACTGCAATTGCATTCGCTTAAGACCGGTTTCGCAGGCGCGTCCACCTCGAAACTCACACGACCGCAATGGCAACCGCCTTTATAGGTTTGCATTCAGCACGCCCCGGCAGCCAATTTCTCCCAGACAACGATCATGTTGTTGGCAGGCATCGCATAACGACCGGATTGCTGAAGATTGTTCTCTCGCGCAAGCTCATCCAGACTTTCCAATGCTCGTATCCCCATAAGGGCGTTGCTCGCTCTCAGTGACTGGTCGAAATGCTGGTTACTTTCGCTGGTGAATTCACCGTCAATGTTGAACGGCCCGTACAAACAAAAACGGCCACCTGTTGGCAGGCAGCGACCGGCGAGAGAGAACATGCACTTCACTGCATCGAAAGACATGATATGCGCCGTATTTGCAGAAAATATCGCGTCGTAAGCACCCGGCACCTCCGCGCATTTTTCGACATCAAGATCCAGCGGTGCTCTTACGTTGGCCAGAGACGCTTCTGCAAGCCAGGCATCAATGCCATCGTGGTTTTGCCGTCGATCGCTGGTTTGCCAGCCTAACCAGGGCATCTTTCGGCCGAAAAATACGGCATGTTGACCTGTGCCAGAGCCAATTTCGAGCACAGATTTCGAGTGCCTGAATTCCACTTCCAGCACCGCCAGAATCGCATCCCGATTGCGCTCGGTCGCCGGGGCCGAAGGTTTTTCAACCATGTCCTTTCACCCAATCGATCAGGAAATCAACATTGTTTGACGGTAGTAGGCAAGTTCTTCGATCGAGTCCTTAATATCGTCGAGTGCCAGGTGCGACGACTCTTTGCTGAATCCGGCGGCAACCTCCGGCATCCAGATGCCAGCGAGAATTTTGAGCGTACTGACATCCAGATTTCGATAGTGAAAGAACGCTTCAAGCGCTGGCATCAGCCGCGCCATGAATCGTCGATCCTGGCAAATGCTGTTGCCACACATGGGCGATTTGCCAGCGTCAACGTACTGCTGGAGAAATGCGAGCGTTTGTGATTCTGCGTCTGACACCGAGCAATCGCTGGCGAGCACCCGTTTGGTCAAACCTGATTTGCCGTGCTGCTCTGTATTCCATTCGTCCATGCCAGCCAGGATTTCCGGCGGCTGGGAAATGGCAAGGACAGGACCAACCGCAACTTCGTTGAGCTGCTTGTCCGTTACGATCGTGGCGATCTCAATAATCCGGTCGCTGGTCGTGTCCAGGCCCGTCATTTCAAGGTCGATCCAGATCAGGTTACTTGATTTGTCGTTGCTTAAAGTCGCGTTGTTTTCTGTCATGCAGTGCCCTGTTTGCATTGCCTGGCTACTTGGCTAAAGAGCGCTTAGTGTATCAGCGTCGGGGGTGCAAGGCTCCCTGCCGAGGGGCATACTCCAAAGCCATGAATCTCGAATCTGAAATTTGGCAAGTCACTTGAGCTCCGAGGAGGCAAAAGACTGTCTTGTGATCGGCACCTTCAGCCGCAGGATGAACCTGCAGCTGCCGAGTGGATGCAAGAAAAATGCCCGCATCAAGGGCAAGAAACTACGCCCGGTCTGCGGCGATCATGTCATTGCAGAACCGATTCAAAATGAACCGGACTGGTTAATTACCGATATTCGTTCTCGTAACAACCAGTTAACACGCATGGATAGTCGCGGCAAAACAGAGATCCTGGCGGCTAATCTTGATTGCATCGTCGTCATGGCCGCAGCCGCCCCGCAACCAGACTGGTTTGTGGTCGATCGTTACCTTGCTGCTGCGGAAATCATGGGAATCGAATGCCTGATTGTTCTTAACAAGACCGACCTTCAGGCAAAGTCCACCGAAATAGACACAAACCTCGATGACTATTCACGCATGCACTATCGCGTCATTAATTGCAGCGCAAAGACGGGTGCGAACATGGACAAATTTACTGCCGCGTTGGCCGCAAAAGTCTCACTGATTGTAGGCCAGTCCGGCGTCGGCAAGTCGAGCGTCATCAATCGTATCGTGGTCGACGCCGAACTGCGTACCAGCCCATTGTCAGATACCAGTGGCGAAGGTCGGCACACGACTGTCAATTCGGTGCTACTGGATTTGCCCAATGGAGGTGCCGTGACATGCTTGATATCAATCGCGGCTTTCGGGAGATCTGCGACTTAAGCCCACAATGTCGATTTGCGGATTGCAAACACCTTCGGGAGCCGGACTGTGCGGTCAAGACTGCCGTCGACGATGAGCTGATCAGTGCGCGCCGATACGAGAGTTACAAGCGGTTGATATCGACGTCGAGGAAATTTGCGGACAGATTTCGCTCGCCATAAATGTATTTCTATCGCGCGACGACTAACCCGGTGGCCAGGACAGTTCACGACCACCCAGCAGATGCAGATGAATGTGAAATACAGTTTGGCCCGCGTCTGCATTGCAGTTCATCACGGTACGATACCCGGTCTCCT
This sequence comes from Woeseia sp., assembly GCA_003229095.1. Taxonomy (GTDB): domain Bacteria; phylum Pseudomonadota; class Gammaproteobacteria; order Steroidobacterales; family Woeseiaceae; genus SZUA-117. The sequence continues at coordinate 12,962 of QIHS01000285.1, forward strand.
CAAACCCCTCCTGCTTTGCGATCTCACGCGCCGCCAGGAAGAGCCGTCCTACTCGCTCCGCGTCTGATTCCTCGAGGTCATTGATTGTCGCAATATGATGCCGGGGAATGATCAATACATGAGTCGGTGCTTGCGGATCAATGTCACGAAAGGCAATGACAGAATCGGACTCGTAAATGATGTCGGCCGGGATCTCCCCCGCCACAATTGAGCAGAAAAGACATTCAGAGCTCGCCATTGCCTAGCTTCCTTTTGAATATGTCGTCAGTCGATCGCACGGCGGCCAAAAAACGCATGCGACAAGGTGCCACCGTCAACATACTCCAGCTCGCCGCCGAGCGGCACGCCATGCGCGATTCGGCTCGCCTGCACCGAATGTTTTTGCGCAAGTTCAGCAAGATAATGCGCTGTTGCATCCCCCTCGACCGTGGGATTGGTTGCGATGATCAATTCCTCGACATTGCCCTTGCGCAATCGGTCCTCCAGCAGCGCCATTCCCAGCTCTTCCGGCCCGATACCATCCAGTGGAGACAAGTGACCCATCAGCACAAAATAGATGCCGCGATAGCCCGTAGCGTCCTCGACTGCCATAACATCCGCCGGGGACTCGACCGCACAAAGCAATTTGTCATTTCGCCCATTATCCGCACAAATGTTGCAAGCGTCGTTTTCCGTCAGCATGCGGCATTGTTTGCAGTGCCCAATACCCAAAACAGCCTCGGCAAGCGCTTTGGACAAGTCATCAGCGCCACTGCGATCCCGTTCAAGCAGGTGAAAAGCGATTCTTTGCGCAGACTTTCGACCCACACCCGGCATACAGCGCAACGCGTCGATAAGGCGCATGAGTAACGGCGAATAGGACATATCAGTGCGCTTGCCGGCTCAGAACGGAAGCTTCATCCCGGGCGGCAGGCTGAGCCCGGCTGTCATGCCCGAAAATTTCTCTTGTGTCATTTTTTCGACTCGCCGCACTGCGTCGTTGAAGGCGGCAATGATCAGGTCCTCAAGCATTTCCTTGTCGTCACCGACCAGCGTGTCATCAATCTCCAGGGCGCGCACTTCATGCTTGCAGGTCATCGTAATCTTCACCATACCAGCGCCTGACTCGCCTGTTACGGTCGCTTTGGCCATCTCTTCCTGCGCTTTTTGCATGTCCTCTTGCATTTTCTGGGCCTGCTTCATTAGCTGGCCAATTCCGCCTTTCATTCTGTCACTCCTG
>QIHS01000462.1 GCA_003229095.1 Woeseia sp.
GCGACCGCTTTGTGCTCGGTTTCTTCTACACCATGCCAGCGCCACAATTTGGCGATTTCCGGATCTGCGTTCTCCAGCAAGTCATCGTTCGACAGCATGTCGTTCGCCATAATCGCTGTCAAATGTTCATTCGCAACAGTTCCCGCCAATCGACGTCGGGCAGAAAGATTGCGGTAGGCCCACTCCAGTCGTTCCCGTTCCGGTTTCTCAAACCGATCGAGACTGTAGCCGCGCAGCTCGCACAGCAATTCGTTGTACTTTTGGTGTTGAACCCGGTGTGAAGCTTCCTGTGCCCGAAATGCGGCAATTTCGGCAGAAAGGCGCGGATCATCGATTTCGTCCTGGTAGTGACAAACGCTATCAATAAAAAATTTTTCGCCGAGCGGAAACAACAGCGACATTGCATTGAACCAGGCCGTTGCGAATGCGCTATCCCCGTGCCAGTCGGATGCGAGCGCCTCGGCAATTTGGAACGATTGCCGGCGCGGTCCGAACTCAAGGTCTTCCGGACTATTGCTTTGAGGAATGATTGGCATAGCCGAATTCTACCGTGAAAAGGGTTCAGGAAGGGTACGTGATCGTCTGTGCATGTGTTCGAAATGGCAAAACGCTACCCTCACGCGAATGGTTATAAGAGTGATGTCCCTGGGGTTCGTGTTACGTACGATCAACGTGAGTCATCTTTTAGTACAATTTCCAGTTCGTGAGCAGCCTCCCTGGCAGACTGAATCAATTGCTCATCGTCATTCTGGATTGCATGTTGTTCCTGAATCAGGCGCGCATCGCTTTCTTCAAAGGTTCGCACAATCTGTTTCGAGTCGTCGCCGTCGAAGCCGAGGTCCAGTAAAACCTGTTCGCTCATCGCCAGGCTCGACATCAGTGTCTCGCGGTAGATGTATTTGATACCGAGATCCATGAGGTGATGCTGGTGGTGACGATTCCTCGCCCGCGCAACGATCGTCAGGTTTGGGAAATGGCGAGTAACCGTTTCTGCTGTTCTTATCGAGGACTCAACATTGCCGACCGCAAGAACGAATAGTTTGGCCTGGCCTGCCCCCGCTGCGCGAAGTAATTCCAGTTTGGATGAGTCGCCAAAGTGCACTACATTTCCGTAACGTCGAACTACGTCAACCTGGGACGGGTCGATGTCCAGGGCGGTAAATTGTTTCCCCGTAACCGCAAGAACTCTTCCAACGATCTGGCCGAATCGACCGAATCCGGCGATGATGACTTCATGATGCGCATTCTGCATTTTGTCGTAGACTGGTTCGACCGGTTTATTGAAGGCCATGCCAAGTCGTTCGGTGCACAAATACGCGATAGGTGTCATTAACATTGACACTGCCACGGCCAGAATCAGCTGATCGATCAGCGTTGCGTCGAGCAGCTCTGCACGTCCCGCTATCGCGAACAGGACGAATGCGAATTCGCCACTCTGCGCAAGCACGACAGCCAGGCTGAATGAGCTGGATTTGTCACCAATACCAAATAATCTTGCCAGCGGAAACAATACGAGCGCCTTGGTCGCTATCAGGGCGAGCACGATGAGCGCTATCGTTGCTGGTTGCTGAAACAACAGGCCCAGGTTGACTGACATGCCGACAGCAATGAAGAATAGGCCGAGTAACAGTCCTTTGAATGGCGCGATATCAGCTTCGAGTTGGTGCCTGAACTCCGAGTCCGCCAAAAGCATACCCGCGATAAACGCTCCCAGAACCATGGACAAGCCTGCTAATTGCATCAAGAGGGCCGCTCCAATAACGACCAGCAATGCGGTTGCTGTGAATATTTCCGGAATACCGCTTGCGGCAGACAAGCGCAATACTGGCCTGAGAAGATAGCGGCCGCCGACGATCAGAGCGCCGATCATAGCGATCGCCAGCGCAAAGTTAGCGAGCGAGCCGCTATCGATCGCAGTTGCACCCAACATGGGCAGTACCGCAATCAGCGGAATGACCGCCAGGTCCTGCAGCAGCAAGATCGAAAAGGCAGCGCGTCCATGCGTTGTCGTGAGCTGCTTTTTCTCAGCCAGCATTTGTAAAACGAAGGCGGTTGAAGAAAGTGCGAGTATCAGGCCGATGATTAACGCCGCTTTCTGCTCGAGTCCGAAAAGCAGGCCGACGAATGTTAGTGCGATCGCCGTGGCCAGCATTTGTGCGGTGCCCAGACCAAAGACCATTTTGCGCATTACCCACAGTCGTGACGGCCGAAGTTCGAGGCCAATGACGAACAGCAGGAATACCACGCCCAACTCGGCGAAGTGGAGAATGTGGTCCGGGTCCTTGATGAGCCCCAGCGTTGAGGGACCAATGACGATACCGGCTCCAAGACGTTTGCTTAGCGGCACCATCACCAGTGCTGCCAGCAGATAAATGAAGACTTCCTGCAATAAATCCATGTGTGATACCCGGGTTGCCAGTAAGTAAGCAGGGATTCTCAGTTCAATTCATCGTCGCTCGCCGAGAATTAAGCAGAGGTTCCCTGATGCCTATGGTGCCAAATGTGATCGATCTTGTGCCAGAAATTGTGATTTTGCATTAAACTACCTGCGGAATTTCCGAGGGCTCGTTTATGAACGGCTTACACAAACCGCGACTGGCGATGATTTACGCGGCTATCTTGATATTGGCCGCCTGTGATTCAGGCGTGCAACCGCTCGCCGGATCGCAGGTCGATGCTGACCCACAAGATGCCGTTGTTGCGCAAATGGACAATTCAGTCGCCGACGTGAGCGAGGCGCCAGCGCCTGGAAAGCCGATCATTGCTGAGACCTTGCCTTATGCCGAAGTAGACGATCGGCTTGTGTATGGACACTTTGCGTTTCCGGCGGACAGGGTTGACGCACTTCCGGCCCTCATCGTCATTCACGGACGAATGGGCCTGGATGACGGTACCCGGTCAATGACAGAACGTATTGCAGCGCAAGGTTTTGTCGTGCTGGCTGTCGATTTGTTTGGCGGTGAGACGGCAGATGATCCAAATACATCCCGCGATCTTATGGTCAGGATTCTTGAGAATCCGGCGCCGGCCAATGCCAACATTCAGCAGGCATACAAGTTCCTGGATGAGACTGCCGAGTCACCCAGAATCGGAGCGCTTGGCTGGAGTTTTGGTGGTGGCTGGGCACTAAACGCCGCCATATTGTTCCCGGATGACCTTGATGCCGTCGTCATCTATTACGGTCAGGTTAGCACCAATGAAGAGCGTCTTGCGCCGATCAGCGCACCTATCCTCGGGCTCTTCGGCGGCGATGATCCAAGCGTTTCGGTGGATACCGTGAGGGCATTCGAAGCCGTGTTGGAAAATCTTCGCAAGAAATATGAAATTGAAATTTATCCAGGTGTTGATCACGCTTTTGCTGATCCCGAATCGGCGAACTACGATAGTGACGCCGCTGAGAAGGCGTGGGCTCGAATGCTGAAATTTCTGCAAGAAAATCTGGTCGATGACAGTAGCCCGAGCTAGTAGCTGCTCGCACATAAGGGATTACTGCGCTGGATTTGGCCTAATTCCGACAGGCTACTGCTCTTATTCTGACCGTAACTCAAGCGGTGGTGCCGTACACTGCAATGCCACTGCGAGCGGAGCCGACGCGTAAATCATATGGCGTTCCATATCATTCGCGCAAAGTAACGATGCCTGCACGGAAAGCACCGATGGCAGCATTAGCAGTTCTGGACTGTCCGACGTCTGCAAGCAGAACTCGTTGAGGGCAACCGGTCCGATTTGCGCAGCAGGAACCGTAAAGGCAATAAGGGCTTTTTGCGTGTCCAAAAGTGCTTCGGCCTGTAACGATCGACGTGTGTCGGCCACGCTAATCGACAGCGTGGTCGGATTCAGGCCGGCTTCGCAAGCGATCTCAAGTGCAAATTCATAGGGCAGCGACGGCAAACGCATGAAATTTCTTCCCTCGGCCCTTGTCTTAACGGCTACAACAGGGGTATCTGCGCTGATTTTAAGCTCGCTGGCCGCCTTCGATGAATCGGCGAACGTGCTGCTGGCGAACAGCAACAACACTGGCAAGGCGCTGTAAATTGTGGTCTCCATTTCCCTAGGCTACGATATACGCCCTAAAAAACAAGTCGTGGTGAAGGCCATGGTCTTATTGATTAGCGTCAGGATTAAGGAGGCGGTCGATAAAAAAATGATGAAAACGACTTACAAACTCGCTCGTCGCATTGCCGTGTCGATCATCGGCGGGACGATTTTAGTGCTGGGCATCGTCATGATCGTTACACCAGGTCCCGCTTTGATCTTCGTGCCGGTGGGTCTCACAATTCTTGGCCTGGAGTTCGCATGGGCAAGATCATGGCTCAGGAAGCTGCGGGAAAAGATTAGTGCGCGCAATTCCCGAAATCGTGGTCAACGGGCCGAGGATCACCGCGAACGGCAAATGCAGAGTCGCTAAAAAGAAAGGAGCCGGAGAAACCAAATTCGATTCTCGACTGGCAGGCCAATCCGACACGGATCAGTCCCCGGCTCCCCAAGTACAGACGGCAAAAAAGGGGGGTATTGCCGCCGGACCGTAAACGGTCCCTTGTTGGCGGACTACCAGTTCAGGGATCAATCGGGGGAGAGTTGCCCTGTGTCGTATAGTCCGTCGAACACTTGTCATGCAAAGCTTATTAATCGCCTGCAATCTTCACCGATGTAGGGCCGATCAGGCGAATATCAAGATCAAGCCTGGTCTCTGCCAGGATCGTCTCCACTGCCCGTTCCGCTGCGGCTTTGTTTTCCTTAATCGCGCGTTCGCGACTGATTTGGTCAATGCTCGTCACTGCCGCTGTCAACGTCGCAATGGTTGCGTTTTCGTCACTAAAGGCAGGATTGGAAATCAGCAGGCTGGCGACGGCCAGGCTCGCGATCAGATTTTGTGCGCTTAACATTTGTCTATCCTCAGTTTGCTACGCGGCTGCTCCGTGCTGCCGCTCGATGGTTCATGTATTCTCTATTGCATAGATCGTGCCAACTTACAAAACTCAAAAAAAACAAAGAGTTACAGGGAAATGCGTGGTTACGGAATATCGTAAATTACGATATTCCGTGGTGACATTTACGAAATATCGTATAAACTACGGCAATGACCAGCCTCGACGACTATCAATGGCTCTTTCGCAAAGCGCCAACCATGGCGACCTCCATTGGCGAGGATGGGCGCTATCTCGATGTAAACGATGCGCTGCTGGTGCGACTGGGCTACCAGCGTGAGGAAATGATCGGTGCGCGCCCCGCTGATTTCGTCACCGCCGAAAGCGCAGAACGCATCGCGACGGAGTTGTTGCCGACATTGAGGCGCACGGGCCGCCTGGAAAACAAGCCGGTCGAATTCTTAACCCGCGACGGCGACATTGTTAGTTGCCTGACCAACTCACTTGTCGAGAACGCCGCGGACGGAAAATTCGTACGAACCGTCGCGATGTATACAGAGGTGTCCGACCAGCGCCGGGCTGACTGGAAGTATCGTCAGCTTTATCGTTCGACACCGGCCATGCTACACACGGTAGATGCCGAGGGATGCATCGTCACAATCACCGAGCACTGGCTACAAAAGATGGGTTATGCACGTGAGGAAGTCGTTGGCAGGTCAATCGCAGACTTCTACAGCGAAGCTGATCGCAAACGAATGTCAGCAGGGCGATTGCAAAACCTGATCAGCCACGGTGAATTCATCAATGAGTCGCGGCAGATGGTGACCAAGAAAGGACGGGTGCTCGATCTGCTGATGTCGGCAGTATCCGAACGCGACGCGGCCGGAAAAGTCTGCCGAATGCTGGTTGCTTCGAAAGATGTGACAGAACGCAATCGGGCGGAACATAAACTGCGTTCAGCGCTCGCCGAAAATGCGAGTTTGCGCGACGAGCTGGAACGTGAGCGCGACTATTTGCGCGAGGAGGTCAACGTCGCGCTGAATTTTGGTAGAATCATCGGCCAAAGCCCCGCACTGAAAAGCATGCTTGCGCAAATCGAGGCGGTCGCGCGGACCCCGGCCAACGTTCTTATTCTCGGCGAGTCCGGGGTCGGCAAGGAACTCGTTGCGCGTGCTATCCATGCACGCAGTGGCAGGGCCGACGGTCCACTGGTTAAGGTGAATTGCGCGTCGATTCCGAAAGAGTTATTCGAAAGCGAGTTCTTCGGCCATATCAAGGGCGCATTTACCGGCGCATACCGTGACCGGGTAGGGCGGTTCCAGCTTGCCGATGGTGGCACGCTTTTCCTGGATGAGGTTGGAGAGATCCCGATTGAGCTTCAAGGCAAGTTATTGCGTGTTCTGCAGGAAAGCGAGTTCGAACGTGTCGGTGATGACATCACAAAATCCGTTGACGTGCGAGTTGTTGCCGCAACCAATCGAGATCTTGAACAACTTGTCGTCGATGGTAAATTTCGCGAAGACCTTTTTTATCGCTTGAGTGTTTTTCCAATCGATGTGCCGCCATTGCGCGAACGTTCCGGAGATGTCTTGCAGCTTGCGCATCATTTCCTGCAGCAGACCTGCAACGAATTTGGCCGCAAGCCGTTGCAACTCACAAAAGGGCAGGCAAAGGCGATACAGGCGTATGACTGGCCCGGCAACGTGCGTGAATTGAAGAATGTCATCGAGCGAGCGGTTATTCTATCGAAGGGCAACTCCCTGCGGCTCGATCTCGCCCTGCCCGATAGCGCACACGAAGAATTGGCCTCGAGCGCAGTTTCGCTGCCTGGTGACGATGTTGTGTTTACGGAAAAACAAATGCGCGAGATGCAGAAACAAAACCTGGTCGCCGCACTCAAACAAACAGAATGGCGTGTTTCCGGCAAAAACGGAGCAGCAGACTTGCTCGGAATCAAACCAACAACACTGACCGATCGAATCAAGTCGTTCGGAATTCGCAAGCTAAAATGAAAGTTTTCCTGGGTATTACTTGCAAGAGCAACGAATAGACATGACCAAAACCAGATTTCCGATGTGCCTGTTACTGTCGATGACCCTGATGCTTCCCGTCGTCGCGGCGTCAGAACAGGAACTTCCTGCCTTAGTCCGAAACGCGCTGGATTTTCGTTCAGTTCCTGATTCTGCGCTGAGTATCTACATAGAGAACCTGCAAACCGGTGACGTCGCACTGTCGTGGAATGAAGTTGAGCCGAGAAATCCGGCGTCAGTCGAAAAGATGGTGACCACTTTAGTCGCCCTGGATACATTGGGTCCGACCTACCGGTGGAAAACAGAAATCAGTTTTCTCGGTGACATAGAGGATGGTGTATTACAGGGTGATCTTGCCCTCAAGGGTTACGGCGACCCGTATCTGGTGACCGAAAGGTTCTGGCAAATGTTGCGTCAGATACGGATGTCGGGCATCAAAAGAATAACCGGCGACCTGCTTATTGACGACAGCTACTTCGACATCGGCGATTTTGATCCTGCCGCTTTCGATTCCGAGCCACTGCGCGCGTATAACGTCGCGCCGAATGCCCTCCTGTCAAACTTCAAAGTAGTGCGCTACTTCTTCGAGCCGGATCCGGGCAGTGATCGAGTATTGGTCCGAACAGATCCGCAACTGCAAAACCTTGCGGTAATTAACAAGTTGACAACAAAAACTGGCGCTTGTCGCGGCTATCAGCGCGGAATAACGATATCCCCGAATGAAGATATCAGTCAGATCACATTGAGCGGGCAGTTTCCGAGTCGCTGCGAGATCTACTCGATGAGTCGCACTGTCCTTGGCCACAATGAATTTACCTACGGACTGTTCAGGTCGTTGTGGCAGGAATCTGGCGGAGAATTACTAGGGCGATGGAAGAAAGTTGTTCTTGACGACACTCAACTGCCATCGATGATATTCGAATCATTATCGCTCGCCGAAGTTATCTCCAAAATTAACAAACACAGCAACAACGTCATGGCCAGGCAACTCCTGTATACCCTTGGTGCGGAGAAATTCGGTCCGGCAGGAACCGAAGACAAGGGCCGGCAGGTTGTAGAAGAATGGTTGACGGAACGTGGACTGAATTCCGCGGAATTGAATCTTGACAATGGCGCTGGCTTATCGCGCGACTCGCGAATGACGGCGAAACATCTTGGCGCCATTCTGCGCTTCGCGTACGAAAAACCGTACATGCCCGAATACCTGTCGTCACTGTCATTGTCCGGCCTGGACGGAACAATGTTGCGCAAATTTCAGGATCGCCGCCTCACTGGGCAGGCACATATGAAAACAGGATCACTGGATCATGTGAGTGCAATCGCGGGCTACTACCAGGCGGAATCCGGCAGTCGCTATATTGTGGTAGCCCTGTTAAACCACGACGATGTGCATCGTGGTGCCGGTGAAGAAGTACAGGAAATGTTGTTGCGCTGGCTGCACGGAATGTAAACCAGGCTTTCCCCAGTCGTCAAAAAAAGACAGCTTTCTCCGGCTAATCGCTTGATATCTGTAGTAAACTCTGTTCTGCCGGGCGAGTCCGGCACGATTCTCTGACAGCCTGCTTTAGGAGCGACAATGTCCAAAGTACTCCTGATCTTCATGATGACGCCTCTTGCAGCGTTAGCCGAAACGGCCTATATCACGGACAACCTGAGGCTTGGACTCCACCAGGCTGAAGATACAAGCGATCGGGCATTCCGGACGCTGGAAAGTGGTCAGGAACTGGAGATCGTTTCGCGCGACAGGAACTACGCGAATGTTCGTTTGCCGGACGGCGAAGTGGGTTTTGTTAAGGCTGCCTACCTTGTTTTTGACAAACCTGCAAAGCTGATTGTGACTGAGACACAAACGGCCAATGATACGCTCCACGCTGAGCTGAACGATTTAAAGGCAGCTTTTGCTGCCCCTGCAGCAACCATCGGACAGCTCCAACAACAACTTGAAGCAAGTAAATCAGATGCGGCTGAGAGTGTGGCGCTTGCAGCGAATCTGACCTCCGAACTCGACAGTCACAGGGATCGCCAGGATGATTACAAATTCAGCCTGCCATTCAAGTGGGTAGGCGGTGCGATGTTTGTTTGTTTGCTGGCCGGGTTTTTTGCAGGCCTGTGGTGGGTCGATAACAGAAGTCGTGCGCGCCATGGGGGCGTCAGGATTTACTAGCGGCCTGCTAGCGTGGGTCGTGCTGTTTCGGCATTACCTGCCAGGTTCCTGCTGTCAATCGATTGTTGATTACGCGAAAAACGATGTTCTTGCATATCCGAAATGGAACTTCAGTTTGCAAATTGATTCGCTATCGACTCCCAGCCAGGAACTCAAGCTGCGACGCAATACTTGCCGCCGTGGCCGTTCCTGATCGGTAGCCCAAAATCTTTGACGACCTGGTCTACTTCCCGCTGACTGGTGGCGCGCGCAACACGTTCGATTTGCTCATTATTCAGGTGTGGCACGAACAATTGCAGGAAGTCAGCCATATAGCATCGCAGCATGGTATTTCTGCGCATACCGATCCAGGTTGTACTGCGTGGGAACAGGCCCTTGACGGGAATTGCCGTCAGGCTTTTCCTGTCTTCCTGCTCGTAGGCCATGCTCGCAACAATGCCGATACCAACACCCATTCGAACATAAGTTTTGATGACATCAGTGTCTCTCGCCGTGAAAACGACATTGGCAATGATTCCTTCTTTTGAGAAAGCATCTTGCAGTGTTGGATCTCCCTCGAAACTGAACACGTAGCTGACCAGTGGATAGTCGGCAAGGTCGTGAAGAGAAACGTCTCGATCAAGTTTGCTTAGTTCATGACCGTTTGGTACCAGAATTATACGGTCCCATTGATAGCTGGGCAGGCAAAGAAGGTTTCCAAAGCGGCATTCGGCCCCGCTCGCGATTGCAAAATCTACATCGTTACCACGCATCATGGCTGCAATCTGATCAGACGTTCCCTGATGCAGGTTCAAACGCACCTTCGGATATTGTTGCCGCAGCTTGTTAAGAATTTCAGGAAGTACGTATCGCGCCTGCGTATTCGTCGCCGCAATTGTCAACGTGCCTTCTTCTTCCTGATAGAAGTCTGCGGCGAGCGCTCTGATCTGATCAACTTCCGCAAGAATCGTGCGAGCCCGGGCGACGACTTGCTCGCCTGCATGCGTCGTGCAATGCAGGCTTTTGCCCTTGCGAGTAAACAGCTGCAGTCCAAGCTCCTCTTCCAGAAGCTTGAGTTGTTTGCTGACGCCAGGTTGCGATGTATAAAGGCGTTTGGCAGCAGCAGTAATGTTCAACCCGTTATCGACAATTGCCAGCAGGTATTTTAATTGTTGTAATTTCATTCAGCCATTACGTCAGGTAATGTCGGCTCCTATTTGTAGACCGCGGTTGCCGGAGTTTGTTTCAGATTACTGTAACTAACCCGATTCACTTTGTTCAATAAGGTTGTAGCTGCTCGACATTGGTTTCGTTACACGCGCATATAACGATTGGAAATAACAACAGAAACTAATTTCGCCCGAAATACTCGGGAGAATTCACCAGCTCTGATTTTTCAGCGCAACAAACGCCGCTAACAGTTCGATGCGTGTGAGCTCCGATTGGTTGCAAAAATTGTCAATCGGCATATCGTGTCATTGGGCGTTTTGAGCGCCGAAATCAAATAAAGGCAATGACATGATTTACGACAATATCGTTGCGACGATCGGCAACACGCCCATTGTTCGCCTCAATCACATCGCGCCGTCAAATGTTGAGTTGTACGGCAAAATTGAGTCATTCAATCCTTTGGCGTCAGTCAAAGATCGGTTGGCGGATGGAATCATTAGTGATGCCGAAGAAAGGGGCGAGCTGAGACCCGGGCAGACGGTGGTCGAGGCGACTTCGGGCAATACCGGAATTTCGCTGGCGATGGTTTGCGCGGCAAAGGGATACGGATTCGTTGCGGTCATGGTGGAGACATTCTCGGTCGAACGGCGCCTGATCATGAAAGCGCTGGGCGCCAAGGTAATTCTTACACCCGCAGCGGACCGGGCAACCGGGATGGTCACCAAGGCTGCAGAATTGGCAAAAGAGCATGGATGGTTTCTGGCTCGCCAGTTTGAGAACCCGGCAAATCCGGAATACCACCGCAGGACGACCGGACCAGAGATTCTGCAGGATTTCGAGGGCAAACGTCTCGACTACTGGGTCACTGGATACGGTACTGGTGGCACGATGACCGGCGCCGGCGAGGTCATCAAAGCAGCACGGCCTGACGTCAGCATTGTTGCCACGGAACCGGCAGGCGCGTCGTTATTGGCTGGGGACGAGTGGAAGCCGCACAAGATCCAGGGTTGGACGCCCGACTTCATACCCGATGTACTCAATCGTGAAATATTCGACGAACTGATTCCGGTGACCGATGAGCGCGCCATTGAAGTGGCCAGAGCGCTGGCAGCGAAAGAGGGCATTTTTGCCGGCATTTCGTCGGGAGCAACGCTCGCCGCTGGCCTGACCATCGCCGAGAAGGCGGCGTCGGGATCTGTGATTGTTTGCATGCTTCCCGATACCGGCGAACGCTACCTGAGTACGCCCCTGTTTGAGGGCATAGACGAGGGCTCAGATGACGCCTGGCTTGCCTCTCTGGCCGGCTGAGACCTGAGTCACAGCCATTCCTGACAACCCGTGGCATGGTTTGTGATCTGTGTTGGAAGGTTGCGCTCCGTTGGCGCAGAACGGGCTTTGGTCATCTATGGCGGCAGAAATTCACAAGTTGGTAACTCGCAAGAGCATCGGTTCGGCCAAGGGGCTGTTGCAGTCATTGGCGCCTCGCGCACAGTGTTTCTATTTCTATGATCTGGATCGTGATTGCGTCTGGAGTAGCGACGGCAGTGATGACCGGGAAATAAACGAATTCGTCGCCGCTATACCCGACGACATTTTGTACGGGGCTGACTCCGAGGCAGATGACCTGTGTCGCACGCTGGAGTCTGGTCGTACCTTGTTGATATTGCCTATGCATACGGCAGACCAGGAATGTCTCGGCGTGCTGATTTCCGTGTTCTCGAAAAAAGACGGCAAGTCGTCATGGTTTAACCCAAGTCTTCTGAAAAGCATTTTATTGCCGGCAGTTCAGGTTATTGGTGATACCTTGCGGCTGAATCACGAAGTGGAAAAGGCACACGTGAGAGCGGTGATCGCAGAGAAAGAACTGGAACTGATTTACAAGGTTGACGAGAAGATTCACGGTACGTCCAGAAGTCACTCAGGGCTTGCGCAACTGATCGGTCAAAGTGGCCGCTTTATGGAAATCGCGTACAGCGTACTGCTGCTACCGTCAAAAAGAATTCGCATCAGTGCGACCCATTCGACCTGGAAAAATGTTAATCGCAAACAAGTCGACAAGTATCTTTTCGATACCTTGTTTAGCAAACTTGATGCACAAAGAACGCCGGCCGTATTCGAAATTCCACCAGTAGAGGGTTCCGAAAACCCGGCGGATAAAGGCTACCAGGCGATGCTTTGCCCGTTGATCGATTCGAATGGAAAGGTTGAAGGTGCGTTGGCCTACCTGGGGCGAGTCGACGGGAGTCCTTTTTCCGATTCACACAGGCGATTCATGACGCACATTGTGCGCCAGGTCGAGTACGTCATCGAGCAATCGTTCGATGCGATGACTGGTCTGATGAATCGAACAGGCTTCGAAGCCCAGTTGCGGGAGTCGAAGAGAGCGCTTGGTGATAGCGACGATACGCACCAGCTTATTCACTTTGATATGGACAATCTGCAAGTCGTCAATGATACGTTCGGTCGGGACGCTGGCGACGAACTCATTGTTCGATTTGCTCGGCTTATTGAAGAGCACTTGCCCAAAAATGCAGTCGCTTCGCATCTTGCAGGTGACGTCTTTGTCATTCTGATGACGCTCAGCAGCCTCGAAGAGGCTATGGAACTGACTGCCAGGATTCGAGCCTATAGCCAGGTATTGCGATATTTGCAAGGTGACAAGTCATTGCAGACGACGGTCAGCGCCGGTATTTCCGCAATGCAATCGAGCGGTTCGGAGACTGACACGCTGACAGAGGCCCGTATTGCATGCGAGTCAGCGAAGGACCACGGTCGCGATCGAATCGAGGTTTATGATCAGGCCAACCAGAGCATTATTCAACGCCACGATGATATTTCTCTGGTTGGGGAAATTCAGAATTCCCTGGATTTCGACGGTTTCACTTTGATGGCTCAGCCGATCATTTCGCTGGCGAATAATGATCAGGTCGTGAGTTATGAGGTCTTGCTGCGGATGCAGGACAAGAAGGGCAACCTGGTGGCGTCGGAGGCGCTTTTCTCGGCCGCGGAACGATTTCAGTTGATGCCACAAATCGATCGTTGGGTAATTTCGAATACTTTGACGCGCCTATCTGCTCACGTCGATTTCCTCAGGGACAGCGGTATTGTTTTTGCGATCAATCTGTCTGGGCAGTCGTTGGGGGACGATGGGATCCTGAGTTTTGTTGAGGCGGAAATCGATGGTTGTGGCATTCCTGCGGAATTGCTGTGCTTTGAAGTGACTGAGTCTGCCGCCGTGTCCTCCGAAAAGAAGGCGCAGGCGTTTATCAATACGTTGAGAGCCAGAGGATGCAAATTTTCCCTCGATGATTTTGGGGTTGGACTGAGTTCATTTGCCTACCTTAAGAACTTTCGAGTGGACACCTTGAAGATCGATGGCGGGTTTATTCGCGACATCATCGGAAATCGAATTTCTGAATCGATGGTTGCTGCTATTACACAGGTTGCTAAGGTTATGGAACTTGAAACAGTCGCAGAATACGTGGAGACCGATGAAGCCAAATTGCTGGTGGCCAGGCTGGGCGTCGACTATGCGCAGGGTTACGCGATCGGCATTCCCGAGCCACTCGATAAGGTGTTGGCGGGATTTTCCGTCCAGCCAAGATCATCAACAGGGTGATTGCGGGCAACCCCACCGCTCGCTAAGCGCGGCTGGAATCCCAGGTCTTTAGCACGCCAGTTCGATTGGATACGGCAGGTCATGTCGTCGACAATTCAGTAAACTTGTCTGATGAGCAAGCCGGACACCTTCCAATCCAAACTTCAG
>QIHS01000147.1 GCA_003229095.1 Woeseia sp.
GCCACCCGTCGCGAGATACACGCTCACTGCAACAACAGCGATTGATCTGACGGCCCCCTGCTTTGCGCACATCATGAAAACAACTCACCGGCGGGCCCGGAGATGCTGTGATATTCCTGAAACTCCACGATACCCTCATAACCCAGATTACGCCCGATGCCGCTGTGCTTGAATCCGCCGAACGGGCCGCGATTGTCCTGCGCCAACGGTCCGTGTCCGTTCAGGTAGGTATAACCTGCCTCAAGCCGTCGTGCCACTCGAATCGCCCGGTCAGTGTCATTTGTCCAGACCGACGAACACAAGCCGAACATCGAGTCGTTGGCGAGACCGACTGCCTCTTCTTCTGAATCAAACGGAATAACGGGCAGTGCCGGTCCGAATTGCTCTTCTTTTACAATGTCGAGGCTCGCGTCGGCATCGAATACCAGCGTCGGTTTCTGAAAATAACCAGCATCGTAGAGCTCCTGGTCCGGAACTGAACCAAACTCCTGAACATCGGCATTGTTCTCGCGAGCCTGCGTCAACATGCCGGTCACCACCTTAAACTGGCTTTCGTTGTTGACCGGTCCCATCGTCGTTTCCGGCAACATCGGATCGCCGACCACCTGCCTCGACGCCACCGCCATCAAACCGTCGCAAAATTCGTCGTATCGGGAGCGGTGCACATAGGCGCGCTTTAGCGCCATGCATATCTGGCCGGATGTCATAAATGCGGCGAGATAGGTGCGCATGAAGGCCGCATCATCGAGCACTGCATCGTCAAGAAAAATGCCTGCGTCATTTCCTCCCAGCTCGAGTGTCACTGGCGTAAGATTTTCGGCGGCCACCCGCATGACGTGCTTGCCTACGGCGATGCTTCCGGTGAAGTTGATCTTGCGTACCAGCGGATGCGACAGCAGCGGATCACCGATTACCGATGCCGGGCCGGTGACAACATTTAGCACGCCCGGCGGCAGTATTTCCGCAATCTTTCCTATGGTCATGGTGGGCGCCAGCGCAGAATTCTGTGACGGTTTGACCACGCAGGTGTTGCCGGCCATCAACGCCTGTGGAAGCTTTGCGCCCAGGATTGACAGCGGCCAGTTCCACGGGACGATAAGCGCCGCGACGCCTCGCGGCTGGCGCGTAATAATGGTGTCGAAGGGCGGCCCCCGGAGGTCAACATCCTGAGCAAGGCGGTCTGCCATTTCCGCACAAAAGGTAAAGCGGTCTCCGAGACGCGTCATTTCGATGGTCGATTCTTTGAGAACTTTGCCGTGCTCACGAGTGAACAGTTTTATTCTGGATTGCAGTTCGTATTCGTCTGCAGTCAGATGCTGCGCAATTTTTTTCAGGTAGCTGGCACGTTCGCCGTAAGACAGAGCCGACCACGCGGGAAACGCGGCGTGTGCTGCTTCACACGCAGCGTCAACGTCATCAATTGTGGCACTGCTTGCCTCACCGACGAGCTGTCGCGGTCGCGCTGGATTGAACAGCTTGTAATACTCGTTGGTCGACCCAGGCCGCCATTCTCCATCAATAAACAGCCCTGTTTTTGGCAAGGATTCATGCCCGCTCATTGTTGTTGCTCCAGCGCAAGTTCCGTCGACAGTTCAGAAAATGCGCGACAAACACATTTGTCTGTTTTATTCCGACACTAATTTGTGTTTACGCGATCAGCATAGTGCTAGAATGGTTCTGTACTGATTATTACACAGACAGATGATTTTTTTCTCAAACAAATCGCGGCCATACCATTTGGGGCCATACCCGACAGAACGACTGCGACGCGACCCGTCGCAGTACTTGCGGGAATTGAAGTTGCCACGAACGGTGCGGCCGTCGCCCGCGCCTGACGAAAGTACTGGCTTCGCGGCCACTATTTCGAAGTACTACCAGATTTTTCATGAATTGCGCGAAAGCGATCCGGTCGCTCAGAAAGCGCCGGTTCCGGACGATCTCGAACGGCGCATGATTGATATTAAGGGTTCTGCATACTTTCTGAATGCGAGCCAGGTATCTATTTGTGAACTGGCGGAGTGTTGCTGGTACGAAAATGCAACCATAGCTGGACATAGTCATGCCATTGTTGTGCTCGTCGAGCACAGCCGCACACCAGAGATTGGTACACTCGCAAACGCCTGGGTGGCGAATTCTGTAACTGCGGCGGCCGATTTTCGCGCTTACGAAATCGCGATCAGTATCGCCAATCACATTCAGGCGATGGGTTTCGCCGCCACTGCGCATGACACAAATAATGGCGATGTAGACCTTGATCGGCTGACGGTGATGTCCGGCTTAGGCATTCGCCATGAGCACGGCGTGCTGAATCCCTACCTTGACGATCGATTCTCGGTTTGCGCTGTGACCACAGAGTACGCCCTCGCCACGGATAAGCCGCTGAATACAAACGCCGCGAAGAATGCCAGGGGAATCGCATACTGGCTCGGCGTCGGCGGTTCGACCTCCGGACTCGAGCGCTGGCGGCAAAAAAACCGGCCAACACACCTCAGCAAGTTCGCGATGGAAACTGTTGACAGAGTTGACAAGCCAACAACGCTGATCATTGATGACGAAGTGCCACGCGTACCGAAGCGAGCGTCGTTTTTTGACCGCGCAATCAATGGTGATCTCGGCGCAAAAACGCAGAAAGAACGAAGTCGATTCGCATTCAAACACCCTCTCGCAGCTGCGATGCTGAAACAAATCGGCGCGATGGTCCCCTATCAGGATGGGCCAGTCGCGGCAACGCCAGCGACATCCTGCGGCGACGCCGAGGAAAATACCAGGGCAATGAAATCAATTTCCTACTTTCTCGGCGCAGAACTGACTGGCGTTTGCGAGATTCCTGAATACGCATGGTACTCGCATGTCGATGATGGTAAGCCCGTTGAGTGCCACCACAAATACGCCGTTGTGATGCTGATCGACCAGGAATACGACACGATGGAAGGTGCATCCGGCGATGATTTCATTTCGGGCGCACAATCCATGCGCGCCTACATGCGTGGTGCCGTAGTTGCCGGCGTTATGGCAGAGCATATGCGATCCCTGGGATTTTCTGCACGCGCACAAACCAATGCAGATTCGGAGGTGTTACAGATTCCTTTGATCCTGCTTGCGGGTCTCGGTGAGCTAAGTCGCATTGGAGAACTTGTGCTCAACCCGTTTGTCGGGCCGCGATTCAAATCCGTTGTCATGACCACCGACCTGCCGCTGATTCCGGACAAACCAATCGATTTTGGGCTACAGCATTTTTGTTCGAACTGCCTGAAGTGCGCACGCGAGTGTCCATGCGACGCAATTTCCTGGGGCGACAAAGTCATGTTCAATGGCTATGAGATGTGGAAGCTCGACGCCGAGCGCTGCGCCCGCTATCGGCTGACCAACCAGCGTGGTCTCGCTTGCGGCAGGTGTATGAAAACCTGTCCGCTTAACAAAGTTGTCACCTGGGATGGACCGCTCGCGACACAAATGGCGAGCTGGCTGGGCATTAATGCTCGTTGGCTAAAACCCTTACTTGTACCGATCGCGACCTGGCTGGATGACAAGCTCGGTCACGGCATTCGCAATCCCGCCAAAAAGTGGTGGCTCGATCTGGAGATCGTTGACGGTGTGTGCGTTGAACCCCGCAAGGGTGTGAACAAACGCGACTTGAATATCGACAGGGTGATTGATCCCGGCACGCAGAAGATTGCCTATTACAACGCAAACCTGATGCCGCCGCCCAACAGCCATGGAATACCGTATGTCCCCAACCGCAAAGAGGCGGTTGCGGCGGGCAAGTTGCTGGAAACGCCGAGCGAGGCGCGTGCCCGTGTCAGTGCGGGCGGAGAAAAACCGCTTCACTATGTGCCGACAGCTGCTATCCCTGATGCAGAACTGCCGGAGGTCAAAAGCGACATTTTCAATCCTTATAAAAAGACCACTTCAAGGTAGCCTGGCGCGGTCTCTACTTTGTCATTGTCAGGTCAGCCTCGGCTGCAATGTAGCCAAACGGGGCCCAGCTACCCGTCGCTATAATTGAACGCAACATCTGCTCAGCCATATCCTCTTTGCCCGTGTAGTAGTGCCAGTTGGCAGCCCCGTACATGACAGCGGAACCGGCTGGCGTGTCTTCGTTGTCGCCTATCAGTTCAGCAAGCGTCAATTCACCTTTATAGAAAAGACAGAGATTGTGATAGGACATGTTTTCAATCACGTTCATGTCGGCGGAAACAGCATCGAGGACTTTTTCTGCAGCGGCAGGATCGCCCTTTCTTTGCAGGATCATGTACATCCAGTGCGTTGTCGAAACACGGTTGTCGTCGTTGCGCGCAGCATTGAAGCCGGTCTCGAACGCACGGTAGGCATTGTCCCAATCTTGTTTGAGATAGTAGGCAAGCCCCAGGTGGTACCAGATATTGCCGTGCAGACTGCTGATTGGAATATTGAGCGCATTGGGTAAACCATCGGGCTCAATTTCGTTTTCCTTGCCCTCGATTAACGTCGTCGCGTGCTCAAAATCAGCGATAGCGCGATCGAATTCCCGAATAGAAATGTAGCGGTGACCACGGTGCCGCACCATTCTCGCATCGTCGGGAAACTTTTCTATGCCCTCGGAAAAAATCTCAATCGTGCCGCGATAGTCGCCTGTGTAGGCGGTGCGTCTGCCGTACCAAACCAGCTTGTCTGCATCGTCAGGATTCGCCAGATAGTCGCTCTTTGCAATCGCCAACCGATCGAGTGCGCCCTGCCCCGCTGCCGGAACAGATAGCACCTCGCCGGTCAGGGCGATCGCCTGAGCTCCTTCCGGTACATCCGGCAAAACGTGCGACCACGCGGATGGTGTAGCAAACAAGAATGTAACCAGCAAGATTTTGTGTGCCACTTTCATGACGAGTCTCCGAAGGGTTCGAGTCCTACTCTACATTGTGGTGAGCAAAATGCGCAGCTCGCGTAACTTCATTTTTATGCTACCAGCATGTTCTTCACCAATTCTTAACATCAATTTTTGCCCACTCGACAATGTCTCAAGATCGGCGTCGCGATATTCGTATAACACGTGCGGGCGCACCAATTCAATTGGCCCGGACACCTCCGGTGTCTCGAGAAGGTGATCGATTACTTCCACCAGCCGATCGTCGAAATATGCGTCCGGATAGCCAAGATCGACGTAGGCGCTCTGGAACAGCGGGTAAGAGCGATGATACAGCGCTGCGATCTCTGCTGAATCAGCGCTAACGATCAGGTCCACCATAAGGTCGTAGCGTCGCTGGTTGTCTGCGTTGATCCATCCTGACCATCCACCAGAAACGGCCCTCTGATTGCTCCGACCGGGCGAATTTTTTCGGCGACATGCGACCTCGGTAGATTGTCAATTGTTGCGACGACTCTTTCGATCATTCCGCTGTTTGCTAACGCATCGCCAATGGAATCACCAAACAAGTCTATGATTGCCATATTGAAATACGCGTCGCTCTGATCCAGAGATGGTAGTTCTACGCGCGCAGATCTATCAATTTCATCCGTTGCTGCTTCTGCTTCCAGTGGGTGTATTGAGCCGGTCTTTTCAACAATTTCGGCAACTGCCGGTAGCTGAACCTCGACTGGCAGCGGCTCCGGCGGCAACATTCGTGCCCAGTAGTACCACAATGCGCCCGCCGCCCCGAGCGCAAGGACGAAAGGAATTAACCACTGGCTTGATTGTCGTGACATCTCGAAATTCCTGCGCGCCTGCTGAATGAGTGTATAAAAAATCCGCCTCTTATGGTGGACCGATAACAGCTTGACTGGTTTCTTTTTTACGTTCGGCTCGCCATGGGTTTCCCCGCGCTGATATGCTTCCGACCCTGCTTCACTGCAGATGAGCCTTGGAAACCTGTTATGAAACCGCTATTCGCCGCTTTATCTTCCCTCTTGCTTATTGTTGCCTGTCAATCTGAAAATGCTGCCGATCAGCCGGCTATCGAAATTGATCTGCAATCGCTGGCGAAAGACTACCTTTTCCTGGAATTGAGCATGGGCCAGCACGATGCTGGGCATGTCGATGCCTACTTCGGTCCTGATGACATCCGTGAAGCTGCAGAAAGCGCAGAAATTTCTCTTGATGAGATCGAGACCCGCGCCGGCGAAATGCGCAACCTTGTACAGCACCTTTTGGGCAGCGCGAGAGATCAAAACGACAAAGCCCGGCTCAACGGCCTGAACGGTCGTCTGCTTGCGCTGGAAACCCGTATTGCCATAAACAAAGGCCTCACCGTCTCTTTTGACGAGGAATCGCAACGCTTGTTTGCTGCTGCCGCACCGGATCGGAATGCTGTTTATTTTGAGGCCATTCTTGACGACATTGACACGCTCCTGGGTGGCGACGGAGATCTTTCGCAGCGAGTCAACAAGTTCCAGAATCAATTCATCATTCCCGAGCAACGCTTGTCCGATGTTTTCGATGCTGCCATTGCCGAATGTCGCCGCCGGACACTTATCCATATTGCATTGCCAGAAAACGAATCGTTCAGTATTGAATACGTCAGCGACAAACCATGGTCCGGATATAACTGGTACCAGGGTGATGCAAAGAGTCTGATTCAAATCAACACTGACCTGCCCATTTTCATTAGTCGAGCGGTCGACCTCGGCTGTCATGAGGGCTATCCCGGCCACCACACTTTCAATGCCTTACTCGAGAAAAACCTCGTACAGGACAACGGCTGGCTCGAGTTCTCTCTCTACCCTCTGTTTAGCCCGCTATCGCTTATCGCTGAGGGCAGTGGTAACTACGGCATCGATCTCGCTTTTCCAGCCCGCGAGCGTATCGAGTTTGAAAAGAGTGTTTTGTTTCCGCTCGCCGATCTTGATACAACCGAAGCAGATCGTTACTACGAATTGTCGGCGCTTCTGGCGCGCCTTAACTATGCCGGCAACGAAGCCGCCCGCGACTATCTGAATGGAACCATCGACAGGGACCAGGCTGCGCAATGGCTGGTTCAGTATGCGTTGAGCTCGCCTGAACGGGCGCAGCAACGTATTGATTTCGTCGATACCTATCGCAGCTACGTTATCAACTACAACCTCGGCAAAGACCTTGTTCAACAATTTGTCGAGCGCGATACGAACGACATTGGGGAACGCTGGAGCAGATTCGAAAGACTCTTGTCGTCGCCGATGGACGCGACTGATCTGGAATAGCCCCGGCCTTATCTATGGACAAAGCGCTATTCGTCAGCCTGATTGGTTTTGCGTTCATTTCATCCGGAACGCCCGGGCCGAACAATCTCCTGCTGATGTCTTCCGGCGCACTCTTCGGCTGGCGCAGAACCTTGCCGCATCTCGGCGGAATTTTGCTGGGTATGATTTTCGTAATGGCAGCAGCTGTGTTCGGATTGGGGACGCTGGTTGAAAACTGGCCGTGGTTGTTAACCATCGTCAGGGTATTAGGTGCCAGTTGGCTTGCGTGGATGTCGATCCGTTTTTTCCGGAACGCAATCCGACCAGGTCAGTCCACCTCAAAAGCAGACGGCGCATCCATTTCCAGGCCATTTTTCTTCTATGAGGCCGTTCTGTTTCAATGGGTGAATCCCAAGGCGATTATTGCGGCTTTATCGAGCGCTGGCGCCTACATCGCGATTGCGGAATTCGCGTGGCAACGCGCTATCATCATCGTTGGTGTGTTTCTGGTGGCCGGACTGCTGGCGTGTTCAAGCTGGATGGTTGCAGGAGATGCCTTGAATCGATATATGTCCTCGGGCAAATCGGCACCATATATAAATGCTGGAATGGGAGTGCTTATACTCCTGACGGCCGCTTTCATCTTGCTGGGTTGACTAACTGACATCATGACACCGGAACAATTCTCCAAGGAGTCGACTTCCCTGTGCGAAACGGGCCAACTGTTCGGCCAGCGTGGCTGGTGTCGGGCAACCAGCGGAAATTTCTCTCTGCGTGTCGACAATACTTTCTGCCTGATCACACAATCCGGCCGCGATAAATCGCAGCTTGTATCAAGCGACCTGATGCTGTGTGACCTTGAGGGAAACGCCCTGGACTCGCGATTGAAGCCATCGGCGGAAACTCTGCTGCATACTCAATTGTATCAACTGGATGAATCCATCAATGCAGTCCTGCACACTCATTCGGTCAACGCGACACTCTTGTCTCGCCACAACGAGTCCGGTTTGATTTTCCGTGGTTTCGAAATGCAGAAAGCGCTGGCGGGAATCGAATCGCACGACGACGAAGTTACCTTATCGATTTTCGGCAACAATCAGGATATTCGCGCGCTCACAAACACGATTGTCGACGCGTGGCATCGCGATGCGATCACGGCGCCCGGTTTTCTGATTCGAGGACACGGTCTGTATGCCTGGGGTCAGGATATCGCAGAGGCACGCCGGCACATCGAGGGGCTCGAGTTTCTCCTTGAGTGCAAATGGCAAGAAACGCTGGCGGGGTTGTCATGACGACCAAGGCAGTCGTGACAGATATCGAGGGCACGACAACCTCGATTAATTTTGTGCACAGCGTCCTCTTTCCCTACGCAAGCCGCGAGCTGCCCGAATTCGTTCGCTCAAACCAGGACAAGGCAGAAATTGCCGATTTGCTGAACAGAACC
This sequence comes from Woeseia sp., assembly GCA_003229095.1. Classification (GTDB taxonomy): domain Bacteria; phylum Pseudomonadota; class Gammaproteobacteria; order Steroidobacterales; family Woeseiaceae; genus SZUA-117. The sequence continues at coordinate 8,570 of QIHS01000147.1, forward strand.
CGCGCTGACGCGGGTGAATCCGACGCCTCCGTTGAACGCGTCATCAATATTCTCCTGGGGTGGATTGATGAGGATCGGAAAGCCATGCCACTTAAGGCATTACAGGGCCACATCTGGAAAACAGGATACGAAAAAGGCGATTTCACGGGACACGTCTACGTTGACGTGCCCGACAGATTGCGAAGATGGTCAGCAATGGATATCTCTTTGTATGTCTATTCCAGCGGTTCGGTAGCCGCACAACAATTGCTGTTTGGCTACAGTGATGCAGGTGACCTGCGGCCGTTATTTACTGGCTATTTCGACACGACCATCGGGCATAAGAAAGAACCTGGGTCTTACCTGAAAATCGTCGCGTCCCTGGCCTTGCCTGCCGCCGGTATATTGTTCTTGTCCGACATTGCAGATGAACTCGATGCCGCTGCATCTGCAGGAATGAAAACGACGCAGCTTGTTCGATGTGACGATGTTCTTGTCGGCTCACATCCGGTAGCAACGACTTTCGATGGAGTAGAAATCTAAAATGAGTCACTTAACAATTTATGCAGAAGCCAATTCAGAGACACCGATCTTCAGCAGCGCCGACTTTGCCGAAATTACAGAGCAACTCCGCCAGGCCGGCATCCGCATTGAACGATGGAATGCCGATCAGGCACTGGCTGACGATGCTGACAACGAAGCGATCATTGCTGCTTACCAGGAGGATATCGATCGCCTGGTCGCCGAACGCGGCTATCAAACCTGGGATGTCGTCAGCATGCGTGCTGATCATCCGAACAAGGACGCGTTCCGGAGAAAGTTTCTCGATGAGCACACACACGCTGAAGACGAAGTACGATTTTTCGTGCGTGGTCAGGGCCTGTTCGTCATACATGAAAATGGAATGGTCTACTCAATATTGTGCGAGAAAGACGACCTGATCTCAGTCCCTGCCGAGACCAAACACTGGTTCGACATGGGGCCAAATCCCAATTTCACCGCCATCAGGCTGTTCAACAATCCGGAAGGCTGGGTCGCGAATTTTACCAACGATGAAATCGCCGCAAGATTTCCGTTTTTGGACAATTAGCGCGCGAAAAACGAATTGGTCCGCGACTTAATCAAGAAGCAATCACTTCAGGACATCCACTTTTTTCGTCCTTTGCCAGCACCTCGTTACTGCTGAGTAACATATTTAAAAACAAACACTTGTGCACAATGACAGCCTCTATTCGAGAAATAGAAACGATGGATGTCCCCATTTCAGGGCCCCACATTTCCGAAAAAAGGGCTTGAAGCGAAAATACGTGACAGACCATGCGAAACGCTCGCTTCGAAGCCGTTTTTTTTGATGTATCCTGCTTGCGAAAACATCAGGGGGAAGACGATGATAAAATTAGCTGCTGCGCTGGCCTGCGGAATAATCTTTGTAAGTCCGGCCTATTCACAAGCGCCGGGCACTGCGGACGGACAGTGGCACTATCTTGGCGGCGATTCTGCGCATACACGCTACTCTCCTGCCGACAAAATCGATGCCGATAACTTTGCCGACCTCGAAGAGGCCTGGGTCTGGAACGGAGCAAGTTTCAACGCTGCCAGCGGTCGGTCAACGCCAAGTTACATTGACGGCATCCTGTACACGGTCGCAGGTCCGCGCCGGCATGTTGTTGCAATCGATCCTGCATCCGGTGAGACCATCTGGTCATACCGCGAACCAAATACCACACGCTATGAATACTCGATGCGAAAAGACTATGGCAAAGGAATTGCCTACGCGAAGGTCGATGGCCGCGGTGTCATATACATCGTCTCACCAGGCTTTTTCCTGACTGCATTGGATGCAAAGACGGGCGAACCACTGGAAGGCTTCGGCAAACCGGTTCTGGTGGAAGGATTTCCAGAGACTGGCGTCGTCGATATGCTGGCCGACCTTGGTCACGACTACGATGCCTATGAAGGTATCGACCTGGAGACGGGCTACATCACAAGTTCATCGCCACCGATCGTTGTCAACGGCGTCATCGTCGTCGGCAACTCTGCAGAGCAAGGATACAACCAGTCACGCGTTGAAAACATTCCCGGTGACATCCTTGGCTACGACGCAAAGACAGGTGAATTTCTGTGGAAGTTCAACGTACTACCCGGTCCCGGCGAATTCGGTCACGAAACATGGGAAAACGATGCCTGGAAGTGGACCGGCGACATCTCCTCCTGGGCGCCGTTATCGGCAGACCAGGAACGCGGCATCGTATACGTGCCGACCAACGGCGCAACGCTCGATTTTTACGGCGGATTCCGGCCGGGCGACAACCTCTTCAGCACCAGCCTGATCGCGCTGGATGTCAAAACAGGTGAACGATTGTGGCATTTTCAACTGGTTCACCACGACATCTGGAATTACGACACACCCACAGCACCGGTGCTGCTCGACGTTGAGATGAACGGTGAGATCGTGCCTATCGTTGCGCAAACCACCAAACAATCATTTGTCTACACGTTCAATCGGGAAACCGGAGAACCGATCTGGCCAATAGAAGAGCGGCCGGTACCCGCGTCGAAGATTCCGGGCGAGCATCTGTCGGCAACCCAGCCTTTTCCCAGCAAACCAGCACCGTACGACCAGCAGGGTCTCAGCGAAGACGACCTGATGGACTTCACGCCCGAACTGCGTCAACGCACGATTGATATCCTGGCCGACTACGAAACGGGCCCGCTTTTCCAGCCACCGCTGCACCGTGGAAATGACCTCGGCAAAATAGGTTCGCTGTGGTGTCCGGGTGATATCGGTGGCGTCAATATTGACGGGCCGGCTGTGGCCGACCCGACCACCGGTATTCTTTACGTCACCTCGCGCAAACACTGCACGACCCGCATCATCGCGCCAGGCAGTGTACGCGACGCGATTATCGACGCACCCACCGGCTCGACCGTTGCAGACTATGCCGTACTAAGTGGCTTCGGTGTTCGCGGCCCGGATGGCCTGAATATTTTCAAGCCACCTTATAGTCGAATCACCGCGATCGACATGAACACGGGCGAGCATTTGTGGTGGATACCGGTTGGCGAGACACCTGACGCCGTGCTCAATCATCCCGATCTGCAGGGCATGGATATTCCAAACACGGGTTATGGTTTGAGAGTGGCTCAAATGACAATAACGCCGACTTTGCTGATTTACGCGGGCAACCTGAGTGACGGCACACCGACCTTGTTTGCCGTGGACAAAGCGACTGGCGCCACCCTTGACCAGGTTGAAATGCCGGCGGAAAGCAACTACGGCATGATGACCTATGTGCACCAGGACAAGCAGTACATCATCCTGCAATCAGGTCCGACATTGACAGCAATCGCCCTGGCGGAATTCTAAATGAGCCGAGCGTCACGACCCCTGTTAGCGACTGGAACCGCCCTGCTCTGCCTTGTCCTGTGGTCAGCTGCGTCAGCAGATCCCCGCACGTTGAATGACGGCGTCTATACAAAAGCGCAGGCCAAAACAGGTGAGACCTTGTACGCGAGCCAGTGCCTGCTTTGTCATGACAAAAAATACTTCCGACCGATTCTGAAGCGGTGGGAGGGCCAGCCGATCACGATCTTGTTCACTGTGATGAGCACCTCAATGCCCGAGAGCAACCCCGGCTTTCTAAGTGAGAAAGAATATGTCGATATTCTTGCCTATATCCTGTCATTGAGCCGTTATGTTACGGGCGAAACTGAATTGGACTACAAAGACGGCGCACTCGATGAGGTCATCGTCGAGGCCCGTAAACGGCCCTAGCTCGCCCGCGCCCATAACGCTCGCCTGAAGCGTGCGATCGCCCGCAAATCTGCTATTCTTCGGGGGCCTACTAGCTCAGGCTCATAAAAACAACAGGGGGAGCAAGATGTCGAAGTCCACAGGATTAGACCGAAGAAATTTCCTCAAGGGTGCCGGTTTAACCGCACTCGCCGGTGCAGCCAGTGTCGGAGGTGTCGCCAGCAGCGCATCTGCGGCCGCAACGGAAGGACCAAGCTATTTCAGGAAAGGCAAATACGACTTCGACACAATTTATAGCCGTATCGGCACAGACTGTGTGAAGTGGGATGACCAGATCACACTATTCGGCGACAAAGTCAAAGTTGGCATGGGCATCGCTGATATGGATTTCCGTGCCGCACCATGCATCGGTGACGCGATGTCGCAGCGCCTGCAACACGAAAACTGGGGCTACCTGCGTGCAGACGGATTGAACTCGTACATTGAGGCGATTACCGATTGGAATCGCGAGAGACACAATCTCGATGTCGACCCTGCTTCAATCGTAGTCGCGACCGGCGTGCATCCCGGCCTTATCGCAACACTCAAAACATTCTCACCACCGGCCAGCAAAGTCCTGATGATGACGCCAACTTACAATGGTTTCTATTCAGACCTTACGCGATCGCAAACGATCAAGAATGAAAGCGTAATGATCTTTGAAAATGGTCGTTACACCGTTGACTGGGATGATTTCGAAGCCCGCATGACCTCCGACACGCATTCGTTGTTGCTTTGCAATCCGCAAAACCCGACAGGCAATGTGTGGTCGGAAGACGATTTGCTACGTATTGGCGAATTGTGTCTAAAACACCAGGTGGTCGTCCTCGCAGACGAAATTCACGCAGACTTCGTACGGGAAGGCGTCAAATACACGCCATTCGCCAGTTTGCCGGATAAAGATATCGTCAATAACAGTGTGTCTTTCAAAGCAATCACGAAGACCTTCAGCATGCCGGCATCGAAAAATGCCTACTGGTTTTCGACCAACCCCGTATTTCTGGAACGCATCAAAGTAAACCACCGGCCGGACATCAATACGCTTGGCGTCGTTGCCAATGAGGCCGCCTATCGGCATGGCGCAGACTGGCTGGACCAATTGCTGCCCTACCTTGATGCAAACCACCAATACGTCGAGGACTTTCTGATCGAGAACCTGCCGCAGGTCGGTTACACCAAGGCCGAAGGCACGTTCCTGAGCTGGCTGCATTTTGACGAAATTATGGATGCGGTTGGCGTCGTGGAAACGTCCGCGGCGAGTCAGAATACGGACAATCCGATGACTGAGACCGAGGCCTTCGAAGCCTGGCTGGTTGAAAACGCCGGTGTCCAGCTAAACGACGGCGAAGGATACGGCAAGGGCGGTGAGCGCAGTATGCGAATGAACATCGGAACGTCCCGCCAACAAATCGTGACAGCAATGAACAGCATGGCAGAAGCGATCAACAATATCTGACGTTGAGCGGGCCTGGCCGCTCGCAGTGACAATGTGGGGGAGCAACAATGAGAAACGCTGTTAAGGCGTCGAATTTTACGCGCATCGGTTTCACCGTAAACATCGTCTTGCTGGTCTTTTCAATTTCCGCATGCTCACAGGATTCCGAAACTGGCGCTGCGCCCACGCCTGGTGCCGGCATAATTCCTGCACCGGACACGATGGAGGGCAGCTGGGGTTATCTTGGCGGCGATGCAGCCCATACACGATACTCCGCAGCCGACGAAATAACGCTTGAGAATTTCCCGGATCTGGAAGAAGACTGGACCTGGGACGGCGCAAGCTTCAATGCGCAAAGCGGTCGCTCTACGCCGAGCTATATCAACGGCAAGCTCTTCACGGTTGCCGGGCCCCGCCGTTACGTTGTCGCACTTGATCCGGCAAATGGCGAGTTACTCTGGTCGTACGGAGAACCCAAAACACCGCGCCACGAATACTCGATGCGGGCAGACTATGGCAAGGGAGTGGCTTACGCCGAGGTTGACGGTCGAGGCGTTGTATACATTTCATCGCCGGCGTTTTTCCTGACAGCACTTGATGCAGAAACCGGCAAGCCGCTGGAGAACTGGGGTCGCCCCGTGGGCGTTGACGGATTTCCGCAAACCGGCGTGACCGACATGCTCACCGATCTTTTAGAAGATTTGCCTTACAGCCATGATCCTGTCGAGGGCATGGACCTCGCTGACGGATACATCACTACATCGTCACCACCGATCGTCGTCAACGGTGTTGTTATCGTTGGCAACTCGCACGAGCAAGGCTACTACCAGTCACGCGTTGAGAATGTGCCTGGCGACATCCTGGGTTATGACGCCCGGACCGGCGAATTCCTCTGGAAATTCCACATCATTCCGCGGCCGGGTGAGAATGGGCACGAGACATGGGAAAACGATGCCTGGAAATGGACCGGCGACGTATCTTCCTGGGCCCCGATGTCGGCGGACCAGGAACGTGGCATCGTCTACATACCCACGAACGGCGTCACCATCGATTACTACGGCGGTTTTAGTCCTGGTGACAATTTGTACAGCACCAGCCTGGTCGCGCTCGATGCCAGAACGGGCAAACGCGTCTGGCATTACCAACTCGTCAAGCACGACATCTGGAATTACGATACACCAACGGCCCCTGTGCTACTCGACGTCAATATCGATGGCAAAGAAGTGCCGATCATCGTGCAAACCACAAAACAGAATTTCGCGTACACATTCAACCGCGAAACCGGTGAACCCATCTGGCCGATTATCGACACGCCGGTTCCTGCCTCCGACATTCCGGGCGAACAATTGGCGGCGACGCAACCATTTCCGACCAAACCGGCAGCCTACGGCATGCAGGGACTAACCTACGACGATCTCGTCAACTACACGCCCGCGCTCAGGGAAGCCGCGATCGAGGCACTCAAGAACCACAAAATCGGCCCATTGTTTAACCCACCACTGCATCGCGATAATGATCAGGGCTATCGCGCCGCTTACTGGTGTCCGGGTGATGGCGGCGGCACAAATATTGACGGACCCACCGTTGCCGATCCTGAAACCGGCATTCTCTATGTTTCCACTCGTGCCGCCTGCTCGTCGCGAATCATCGTGCCGGGCGAAGAGCGCGATCCGGACATCGAAGCACCGACGGGCACAACATTCTCCGACTTTGCGTCATTGCGGTCGGACCAGGTTCGGCATCCCGATGGCCTGCCATTGTTCAAACCGCCGTACAGCCACATCACTGCAATCGACATGAACACGGGCGAGCATTTGTGGCAACTCCCGATCGGTGATACGCCGGATCGAATTACCAACAATCCGGCGCTGGAAGGAATCGAGTTACCAGCGACCGGTACGGGACGCAACGCGGTCATGGCAGTAACCAAAAGCGTATTCATGTACACGAGCCAGGCGAGTGACGAAACGCCGATGCTGTTTTTCGTGGACAAACTGACCGGCGAGGCTGTCGGAAGTGTAGAAATTCCCGACAATGTCAACTACGGCATTTCAACCTACATGCATGAGGGCAAGCAATACGTATTGCTGCAGAGCGGCGCTAAACTGACTGCAATGGCGCTGGGCGAGTTTTAGCGCGTTGTTGTTGGGACTATTGCGCAAGCCCGCGAAAACGCCAGGCAGGATTTTCACTGATTGCCATCTCATGATGTGGCACACAGCGATTCTGGCCACCGTTTTGGTTTGATATAGTCCTCGACTGCCCAACTTCGCCAACCGTTGACGATAATTCCATGTCGCAAACTGAAAACCAATTCAATTCTGAACTGTTCATCTCCAGGCTCGCCGAGATGAGGACTTTTGGCGGTCCAGCCATCACCAGCGGCCTCGCAGATGACGTCATCCGGGACTTTCTTGGCGAGGACGAGTCTCTTGCCATTGCGATCGCACGGGCCCATATGCACTTCAGCAACCTCAAGGAGTCGCACGACGATTTTCTCGCGCTTGGCGAATCCGAGCAGATCACACGGGCGCAACGCGGGTTCACCAATTTCTATGACGAAGATGCGGTCAATCCATTCGTTGCCGCGGCCGCCGCAGGTCCCTGGGTCGTCAGCCTGAAGGGTGCTGTTGTTTATGATTGTGGCGGTTACGGCATGCTCGGGTTTGGTCACGCGCCAGAGCCCTTACTCGAAGCGATGTGCCAGCCACATGTCATGGCCAATATAATGACTGCCAGCGTAAGCCAGATGAACTTTATTTCCTGCCTGAAAAACGAGATCGGTCACACGCGAGAAAACGGCTCACCGTTCGCAAGCTACCTTTGCCTGAACAGTGGTTCTGAATCGACCTCGATCGCATCACGCATTGCAGATATCAATACAAAGAGCCTGACCGATGCAGGTGCAAAGTACGAGGGATGCGAAATACGAGGCCTGACACTCAAAGGCAGTTTTCACGGTCGCACTGATCGTCCGGCTCGCTATTCCGATTCAACGCTAACACCTGGCCTCGTACCGCGACAGCGACTATCTGTTGACGGTCGAACCCAACGATATCGAAGCGCTGGAAGCGGTCTTTGCCAAGGCTGAAGATGATGGTGTGTTCATCGAGGCATTTTTCATGGAACCGGTCATGGGCGAAGGCAATCCGGGCCAGTCGCTGAATGCCGAATTTTATGCGCTTGCACGAACGTTAACCCGCGCGCACGGCTCAATGTTAGTCATCGATTCCATTCAGGCGGGATTGCGCGCACACGGCGTGTTATCAATAGTCGATTATCCGGGTTTCGAAAAGCTGGATGAACCAGACATGGAGGCTTACTCAAAGGCCCTGAATGGCGGCCAGTTTCCACTGTCTGTGCTGGCCTTGTCCAAGAATGCGGCATCGATCTACCAGCATGGGCTTTATGGCAATACCATGACCAGCAACCCTCGCGGGCTGGATGTTGCAGTATCTGTATTGGACAGTTTCACACCGGAATTACGCAACAACATTCGTGACAAAGGCCGTGAACTGCTCGAAAAACTCCAGCAACTTCGTGACGAACTCGGCGATGCCATTACTGACATTCAGGGAACCGGATTACTGCTCAGTTGTGAGCTGAACGCCCGTTACAAGTGCCACGGCACAAACAGTACCGAGGACTATTTGCGCAAGCTTGGTCTTGGGGTCATCCACGGCGGCACCCGGTCGCTGCGTTTTACACCGATTTTTGCGGTTGGCAGCAAAGAAATCGACTTGATTATCAAACTAACGCGTGAGGCATTGCGCGAAGGCCCGCTACTACAATAGCGACTTGCGACAGCCGACCGTTGAATATCGGATTTTGCAAGACTCGCGCAGTAGACCGCTGACCTGTTGCAAAATACGCTACTTTTCCAGACAAGTTCCTGAATCGCTCGATGAGCAACGGCGGAGCCGATTTTGGCGCAGAAATTCCGGTATATTGGCCGGTCTGGTCACACACAATTCCCAAAAAGGTTCGTCATGAAGCTTGTCCCACTGATCTTAGCGATTCTATTCATTATTCTATTCATTTCCGGATGTTCGTTATCTGAACAGTCCGAGTCTGAACCAGTAGCGTCGCACGCGACTGAAGCCGACTCCGGGGCAAGTGTCGCAATGGCGTCCGTAGCCAACCCTCATGCGACAAATGCGGCAGTCGAAATGCTGGCGAGAGGCGGCCACGCAGTCGATGCCGCCATTGCCGCGCATGCCGTGTTGGGCCTGGTTGAGCCGCAGAGCTCAGGTCTGGGCGGT
>QIHS01000324.1 GCA_003229095.1 Woeseia sp.
TCTAAGTTGAGTTTTTTAAATTGAGGAAAAATCGAAGATGAGGTACAGATGTATGTGAAAACACCTAAATCTATAACGCTACGGGTATATCCCAGCGGTCGGCTCGCACGCCCTCAACACCCCATAACCAGAGCAAGGATGAGGCGATGTAAACGCCGCCATAAGCCGCATAGGCACGTCCTGCGAAATCAGTCTCAATATGGGTGAGCAAATAGGCGAATAAGGTAAGTGCCAATACGCCAGGTATGATCCAAAAAACTGATTTTCCGAGCCGTAACCACGCCCAGAAAGCGAAGCAGCCGCCGATTTCCGCTAAGGCAGCTCCGAGATAGATAAGTATCGTCGTCATCTGTTGTTCTCATTTTTCTTCGCGCTGTTTTCAGTGAGTGACTGCACGATGGGACAAGGTTCGCTTTTATCGCCACCGTTGCACTCGGTAATGAGTTTTTTTAGCGTCTTGCGAATGGTTTGCAGGTCTTTGATCTGCGCCTCGATCTGGCCAAGCTTCGCCTCGGCCTGCTCACGCACATCATTGCAATGCCCTTCGCCTAATTCCAGCAGGTGAGCGATATCGAGCAAATTAAATCCGAGTTTCTGGGCACGTTTGATAAAGCGGATTCGATTAATGGTTTCACTGGGGTAAACTCGAAATCCGGCTAATGGCTTGATTGGTTCAACGAGCAATGCGACGCGCTGGTAATAGCGAATCGTTTCGATATTGACCTCAGCAGCCTTGGCCAGGCGACCGATGGTGAGGGGTGTTTCTGTCATTTTTTCGGCCTCTTTCCCAAATTAATCGCTGTAGCTCAATTCTGTATTAGTGCCAGCCCGAAAACTCATAAAATAGGATATTAACGCGCTGTATATCATCGCGAGAACGAGCATAGAATTCAATGTCGGCAATATTGACTTCGCCAAAATGACGTTGTGGGTTTTCACGTGCCGCATTCAATAAGTCCTCGAAACGTTATGCTTTGCATGTTAGGAATGAGCACGCTCAATCCAACATCCGCGTCAGCATGCAGAGCTGCGCCGCTAAGTTCGCGGCGCAGCTTGAGTCCCACCGGAGGTGATTGGAACGCTTATCAAGTTCCTTCGATAGGGTCTCAATGACGTCTGCGAGACGAACAAAACCAGTGTAACGGCCTGTCCGCGAAAGATCGGCCCAATCGTCCGGATTGACCTGGCGCAGCCCCGTCAATAGAATCTCCGCGATGTTGTGTCGAAGTTGTCCGGTAAAATCAACGATTGGCGAAGAGACAACATCCGATTCAGCCATATTATACTTCTGAGTCTCGGCCAGAACCGTGGGATTCGCCAGCCACGGACTGATCGCGATCCGCGACTTGCCTTCGTCAAGAACGACGCTGATCGGCTGAATACAAAGCTCACCACTGACCAGTCGGAAGTGGCCGCACACAAAACGGATCTGCGCGCCACGCGTTTCCAGTACCGTCGCCAGATCGTGAAACCCGTCCTGCCCTCGTGTATGAAACGAATGCATCAGCTTAGCGGTGCCGCCATCACGGTCGTGCAGCGTTGCTGTCAGTTGCTGCGTCACAACATCAAAATCGACGTCGGCGACATTCATCACGCACACAACATGCAAGTTTTCTGTGCGCCGACGAGGACGTAGCCAGTCTGGCGGAAGCGATTCAAACCGCTGGCGAAGCTGTGCGAAGGTCTCTACGGCGAATGGCGGTTTGAGTTGCTCCCATTGAAACGTTTGGGGATTGATCATCAGCTTACTGGTACCGCGAGGCAGAACCAGTTCGTCCGTGGGTGTTTGTTTTCCGGAACTCAGCAGTAACTGCGACAGCGACACACTGCCCAGCGAAATGCCACGAGACAGGCTATGAGTCGCAAGATCCGAAAACGATCGTGGCTCGTCACCGTATTCCGGATAGGGATCGTTGAACGTCTGTTCAATCGCGACGACGGTGCCGCTCTCTGTGTTCTGCAAGAAAGCCTGCAGGGTTGTGTGCTGACGCCCGAGGCGCACCCCCAGTCCAACGCCAATGAAGCGTCCTCCTTTGATGTCCGTCCGGCGATCTGACTTCGATCCTCGAACCAACGGCTGTGGCACCGATCCGTTCTGGCTGCGGATCGACCTCGAACGAGCAATCAGCTCGCCGACCAGACGCACTAGTTCGAGCGCTTCGAATCGGGCATCGTGCTGCTGGTATCGTTCGTACTGATGGACGATATCGGCTGTCAGTTCGGCTGGCCACACAAGGCCGGACGATCGCAATTGCTTTTCCAGTCGCGTCATTCGCTGCGGCCACGTTGCTGATACACCACACAAACCTTCACGACAAAGTTCGAAGATCAATTCCTCGAGTCTTTTCAGTTCGTCGTGCGGTGTAGCAAGTTCTGCTTGCTGAATCGACAACAGGCCGGCCATGCGACCGGACGGCAAGTCACGAAAGGCCCAGACGGCCTGCGGTATCCAAAGAGACAGCAGCGACTCCGAACAGTCTGCGGTGGCGTAACGAAGATCTCCGGATACAGGGAAACGCACGGTACACGATTCGTGCAAAAACCGAACCACGGGTTTCGCGCCGCGAGTCAGTTCTGCCAGTACACCGTTTTCGAATACTTTCCGGGCGCGCGTGATTGCCGCTTTTCGAAACAGTTTGATCAGATCGTCGTCCGTGAATTCGCCTGGATCCCAAGCATCGAGTACCCCGACCTCCTGTTCGGTCTCCCCTTTGGCGTCAGCGTCTTCGTCTGGTGCTTCAGTCGCCAGAGGGTTGTTTGCCCGATGACGCAACTGATACGCCAACACCGAGCGAACGATGTGCCGACTGATGCCAACCACCCCGCTCGAACAATGTGCGTCATGAATCGTTTCTCCGGCAGCGAACGTGCAAACTATTCCGTCCGACCACGTGACAGTCAGGCGTTCCTCGTTTTCGTTGATCCGGCTGCTCGGTTCGCCACTGGCCAGTTCTCGTTGCGCGTGTTTGACCGTTCCGCGGTTGGTTAATACCGCAAGATCATCGAGGGTCAGGGCCTGCAGATCGGATCGCACCACAGGGTCAGCGTCGCACTTTTTCTGCGACCCAGATTGCCAGTTCGCCCGGTGTCATTGCCCCGACGTGCCAGCCGATTTTCACGAGATTGGCAGCCACCTCGCGATCGTAGGTGGGTTCCGCTTGTTCATCCAATGCCGCCAGGCCGAGACACGTGACACCACTATCAATCAGTTGCTTCGCACTGGAATACAGTCGATTGGTCGAACCGCCTTCGTAGAAGTCGGTGATCAATGTGACGATCGTGCGCCGAGGATTTTCCACCAGATTCAACGCATACGCCACCGCCTGACCGATATCGGTGCCGCCGCCCAGTTGAATTTTCATCAAGGTTTCCACCGGATCGACAATTTGATCAGTCAGATCAACCACATTCGTATCAAAAGTACACAGATGGACTTTCATCATCTTCATGTTGTAAAGCACCGACGCCGTGACCGTAGAATGAATGACACTGTCCATCATGCTACCGGATTGATCGACTAGAATAATGATCTGCCAGCGATCCACCTGACGTTGTACGCGCGAAAAAAAGAAAGGTGTTTCCACCAATACACGCTGTAAGTGCGAATCATAGTTTTTCAAGTTACGGCGCAGTGTGGCGTTGATATCAAAGTTCTTAGCGATCTTTAGAAACGAGCGGTTCCGACGATCAACGGATCCTTGGAAAGCGCTGCGAACCTCTTGCGCGAGTTTATCCATCATCTCTTCAGCCACTTTTCGAACTAAATGTTGCGCGACCTTCAGCACATCTTGATTCATCAGATGCTTTGTGCGTAGCACGGCTTTCAACAAGGTCTGATTTGGCTTTGCCCGAGCCAACACGCCCGAATTCGTAACCATTTCATCAAGTTGATATCGCTCCAGCGCATCTTTTTCGAGTCGTTCGATCGTGTCCTTCGGAAAGAGCTCATGAATCTGGTTGATCCAGTCCGGCACCGTCAACACCGTTTCTTCCAGCCCGCCTTTGCGTCCCCGCTCCTTCTGCCGAACGTTTCGTTCGCCAGCGTATTCGCGGTCGTAAAGGAATTCCATACAGCCTTCAATTTTCTGGTTTTCAACGCTGAGTTCGCCGCAGATTTTCTCAGATCCGGTTCCCATCACCAGTCGCCATCGCGACTGCCGCTGCATTGATTTCGATCGTATTTCAGGTTTAGTCATACGATTCCTCCAGTCCGTAGTGGCGAACGGCTTCGAACAAGCGCTCTTCGATGGCCAGGGCTTCCACCACCGCGCTGTCGTCGACCGCCAGTTGAATCAAGGGTTCGACGTTTCTTAATCCGAGTGACTCGAAGAGCGTTGACAGCATGTGATGTTTTTCGCGTGGAGTGAACGACGTGAACGCCAGCCGCAGCGACGGCAGTGCCGTCTGAAACTGGTCGGCTCCAAACTGCAGCAAGACATCATCAATGGTGCGCACCAATTGTGGATGACGCTGCGCGACTTCCCGCGCGAGCGAGAACAAGCCCGTCAGGAAATCGCCGAGATGATCGGGGTCTGCAAAGTACATTAGATCACCCAGCACCGTGTCCGCGTTTGTCTGCCCGATTGTCCACAACATTCCTGCGGCCCCACCTCGAACATGAGGCGGTTTGTGGCTGTCGGCCTGCACGCGAAGCAGGACGCTGCCGAAGTCGCTGTCATTCACTTCCAGTACATCACCGACACGCTGATACGTTTCCAGAATTGACTTCATTCCGCGCAGCAGCGTGCCATCGTTGAGAGCGGTCTGTCCCAGCAGTTCCAGCAACCACAACGATCGAGAAAACGCTTCGTGAACGATGTCGGTCAGCCGCAGCAATCGCGTCGTTCCAAAGGCTTCGTCAAAGCAAAACAAGAACAACAAATGTTCTAGTGCCATTGATGCTCGGTCGAACCGAGGTTCGGCGGCAATCATACGTTCCAGCGAATCCAACAGTGCGGGGGAAAGGGTGTCAACGCCGCTTTGAGCGGCTTTGACAAGCAATGCAGCAGCCGAGGCCGCATCGGACTGTTGAGCGTCAGCCTCCTCCAGCAACCGTGCTGTCACCGCGTTGCGCAGCGTTGTTCCGTAACGGGATGCTTCAATACACGACGATTCGAAATCGGGCGTCCACCCTAGCGTCCAGGATTCCCACAACCGTTCCAGGTCGTTGCGCACCAGAAAGTCGGTTCCGCCGTCACACCGGAAACCGTCGATTTCCAAGGTCTGAAGTTGATGCAGAAGTCGACTTTTGCAAAGGTCGTCTTGTTCCAGAAGATCGAATTCCACACTTCGAATACTGCGTTCCAGCTGCAGTTCCAGCATCTCCAATTGCTGGCGAATGTCGCTCACCAGCGGCGGCACACGCGCCCCTTCGGCCAACTGCCCTCGTCGCTTGCCGCGCAATACCGCATGAACGGCATCGACGAACGGAGATTCACAGCCGTATTCCAGTTCATCCTTGATCAGCGACGACGTCACAGCGTCTATGAGATCCCGTCGCCACACATGTTGCCGTCCACGCAGCGCCGCAAGAGCTTGAGCCGACGTTTCCACCGCAATCAGGTCAGCGGTACTCAAAATCTGATTTCGTTCGCGCAGCGCCTCAACCAGGCGGAGCAGCAGCGGCTGGTGATTGAACACTTCGCCCGCTTGTCGCTGTCGCCATGCGTGCTCATAGAATCCCGGATTCGGCATACCCGCATCATAACCTGTCAGACTGTCAAGCTGATCGTAGGAGTACGTCGTCAAAACGATTCCGCGATTTGCGGCCTCGATTGCCACCGGTTCCGGCACGTCCGTGTCGTCGATGCCTGCACACGCGAACCCTTCAGACCGAGCAGCCAAGGCACCGCTGTGAAAACCACCAGTGACGACAAGAATGGGGCCTTGAAACTCACGCCACGCGATGTCAATCTGTTTGGTCATAAACGCTTCCCGCTGGCGATCGGAGGCGCTGATGTTTTGTTCCCATTGACGAATGTTCAGGCACAGCGAGTGCGCTCGGTTCAGGTAATCTGCCAGAGTGATGTCCTGATGAGACTCGATGATTCTATCCCAGAGATCGTCGAAGTCTTCCACCTGCAAACGTTCGCACAACGCTCGAACGTATCGCCCCCGCCTCAGTTTTGCGTCTGTATAGCGATGAGTCGAACGATCGGTGTCAGCAACGCTGGACCATGGTAAATCGATAAAGCGCAGTGCGGATCTGGCCTGATGGCCTCGATTGATGGCCGCCCACTCCGGCGAATACTCGCAAAACGGATAATAAACGCCCCGGTGATTTTCCGTTGAGCCGGTATCGGCACTTCGAAAATAGCTGTAAATCGCGATCGGCAGTTGATGGTCGAGCAGCAGCTCATCGAAGTGTTCATTGTAATCGCTGGGGCCTTCGATCAACACGGCCGCAGGTTTCAGCGAATCAATCAATTGCCCAACCAGCATCGCAGCGGCCGGACTGTGATGTCGAACCGGAAAGTAGACGACGTCAGCCTTCGTGTCGCACAGGCGATCCACAAGTTTCCGAACGTCGGAGTCCTGCATCAGATCAATTCATTTCGCGCGTCATAAAACGCCTTCCAGGATACTGTCTTCCGCTTCTTGACGACGTGATCGAAGTAGTGCCGCACTTTCTTCAGATCCTCTGGGTTGTCTTTCAAAACCGACCCCACCAGATGTCGCACCAGATGCGCGGGTTCGACCTGTCCGTCAGCGAAATAGTAGGCGTGAATTCCCGCAGCACAGGCCGTACCCACGGCTTCTGCCGTACTCAACGTCGTCGACAACGTTTCCATACCTTTGCCGTCGATTGTTCTTCCTTGGCGAAGTTCGCGGAACGTCGTGACCAGCAATTCGGTCAGGTCTGAGTCAAGCCTGACGGGAACTTGCGCTCGCTCTAAATTTCGATTGGTTTCTCGTGCAACCAGTTCCATTTCCTGGCTGATATCGGCAATCGGATGAACGGTTTCGAAGTTGAACCGTCGCTTCAGAGCCGCGCTCATCTCGTTTACGCCACGATCGCGAGTGTTCGCCGTCGCGATGACGTTGAACCCCGCTTTCGCATACAGCATGCGGTTGTCTTCCGGCAATTCCGGAATCGCCATGACGCGATCACTCAGAACCGACAGCATGACGTCCTGAATCTCCAGTGCACAACGGGTAATTTCTTCGAAACGAACCAGTTTGCCATGGGTCATTCCCAGATACAGCGGTGCCGGAACCAGTGATCGCTCCCCCGGCCCTTCTGCAACAAGCAGCGCGTAGTTCCATGAATAACGAATATTGTCTTCCGTTGTTCCTGCGCTTCCCTGAATGGTGAGCGTTGAGTCGCCACTGATCGCCGCCGCCAACAATTCGCTGAGATAACTTTTTGCGGTGCCCGGTTCGCCAATCAACATCAAACCGCGATTGGTCGCCAGGGAGACAATGCAGCGTTCGAGAAACGCGCGTCGCCCAACAAATTTTGCCGGCATATCACGTTCGGTATCACCCAGAACGAAGGTCAAAACAGCGCGTGGCGACCGTTTCCAGCCGGGCGGCTTTGCATCTTTTACCGACGCTTTTGCAAGACTTGCCAGTTCGTTTGCGTACTGTACTTCAGCCGATGGTCGCTGCAGGGTCGTTGTCACGGAGGCTGCGGCACTGCTGTTTGCTGCTTTCTTCTTTGCCATTATTTAGCTTTCGACTTCAGAGACTGCAGATCGGCCACCACTTCACTGATAACCGTCTGGAACACGTCACCCATCATGATTTTCTCCAATTGCACGCCGTATTTGGAAGGTTTTATCATCCCGGCGAAAAAACAGATACTCACTGTTTTCAGTATTTCGTCCGGTTCGATGTAGCCCATTGCCACGTTACCGTCATAGTAAATAACCGCCGTGACATCAGCCAATGCAAATTGTTTATAATGTTCGGAGAAACCACCGCCGTCCAACACTTCGCCGCGAATCCAGCCTAACTTTTCAAGCGTGTAAATCATCGCGGGAGCCTCTAGCTTCAAGCCGTGGAACCGCTCCAGCTCAACCCCTTGCGCTTCGTCTTTTTTCAATTTATAGACCGCTCGACCCATCTGTGGGAACGGTGAAATGATTTCGTAATCACTTAACACTTCCCCCCACGTGGCTCGTTCCGCATCCGTCATCTCCAGCGGATGTAGAAGGCCAATCGTATCGACTTTGGTTAACGGTATCGCATTGTCATTCTCATCGACAAAATTTCGTTCTTCTGTTATCCGAAACAACGACAGTCGCTTTCCCTTTTTATCGAACGTACCCCAAATCAGTTTTTGCACAAGATGTGTCATCAAAGGATGTCGTACCAAAAGCGATCCGTAGTCCTCCACCGACCATCGTCGCCCAGCCACCATGGCCACTTCCAACCGCCCGGATTGCAGCACGGCCACGTCCTTAATCTGTTTCTTCATCAGCTTCCATTCGGCAAGCGACGCTTTGGCGATGGCTTCATCATCTTTCGCGCCCGGTTTTGGCGGATTGGAGCGCACTTTTCTGTCTTCGCCACGGACCATCGGTTTAAGATCACCACCAAGGACAAATGAAAACGACCGTGCACCGAAAGAGAATTCTCGCCGTCCCTGTTCGTCGAGTCCGCAATCGGGTATCACACGATCTTCAAGTTGCGCACAACTCATTCCTTTTTCTTTTGCGATCTCGCCCACGAAAACAGCGGCTTTGGCTTTGAGGGCTTTGTACTTGAGCTTTTGAGAAATCGACGACAACTGCATCAACGCGGCATTGCTGCCAACGCCACGCAGACATTCCAGCCCAAAGACCGCTCGAGCATGCTGACTCTCCCCAGGCCACGCTCGAACCAACGGCGTGAGTTTCAGTACGCAGTCGTCATCGCCGATATGGCCGATGGTGCCCATCACCCACTTCTGTTTCGTGTCCGATCCGTCTTCCTGCCAAAACTGAAACATACTCCATGCAAAGTCGTCTCGTGACTGTTTGTCCACATGGTCTTTAATGCTCACCAGCAGCGGGTGACGTTTGCTAACCGGCGTGGTTGCTAGTACTTGAAGGACCGTGACGATCTGCTCGTCGTTGAATTTCGTTTCACCAACAACGAGCGGTAAAACGCGAGAGGGGTTTACCCAGGCCGGAAGCGTCGCCGCTTTTTTTGGGGGCGTGACCGCATCCATCGCCTGCTGCAACCATTTCGGTGTGGTCTTTGCGTCCATCGGACGATAGATTTTTTCCTTGCGGTCCAGAACTTCCAACTGGATTCGCGCGGCACCAGCAGACTCTTTTCCCGCCTTTGTAACGCACTTTACGATCAGATCTTCGTGCCCGTTCCGCTTCACTTCACGAAAATAATCTATCGCTGCGTCACTGAGTTTTCCGCCTTTACCCGCTGTTTCGATCAAGCCTGCAACGCAATTGCCAACATTCTTGTTCATCCAGTCGCGGACAATAGCACCGGGCGCTATCGAAGAAACTCGACAGCGGAGTATCGGTTCTGCCGCTTCCGGCGCTCGAACCAACGCCAGGACTTCCAATAACTCAACACAGCTTTCCTTAATGACCTGACGACAAATACATTCGGCAAGGTAGTCCAACGCGGAAAATTCAGTACAGGCCAAAAACCCACGAGCTTCATTGGCATCGTTTATTTTAAGCTGCAACCGACGCCACTCCAACTCGACAATTTCAGCGGTTTCAAGACCCAAAACTAATTGCTGCGGATTCTGGTGACAATCCGTATTATCATCAACCCCTTCCCATTTTACATAGTGATTCCTCCTGCCTTTATCATCGGCAAATTGATCGTCGTTCCAACTCGACGTCACCTGGAGCAGTTCTTTGTGCATCCCGAGTACAGCGGCGAGATAGTGCTCAACAGGAAAACGTGTAAAGCAATTTGCAATCACCGTGGGGTCAAGCGTCGGTCGAACACGTTTTTGCAACGCTCCGATTTCCTTCTGCGTCAAATGGGGCAAAATGAATTGTTGAAACCCCGCAGTTAAATTTTTCGTAATTTCAGAGTAATGCCTCTCTTTTTTCCCGAGTAACAATATAAACTCCAAACATTCCTCTACGCTGAACAAGTTGAACAAAGGAATTATTACCTGCTTCCTCATATTATAATTTTCAACACTGCGTAGACGTTTCACCGCATCCTTCTGAGTTACTTTTCCATCGAATTTCGTCTTACACACACTCTGCACAAATGCTTGTGCATGCTCTTTATTCTGCCGATAGTAGCGCCACTTAGGGTCAGTTATAGCATGCAGCCAGAAATGAGCCTCTTCCCGGGTCATACTATAATAGATCCCCACTCCTTTTAAGCTCAATATTTCTTCGATAATCGCCTCAATATCGGCTGCACGAGGTGCTGCACGATCCAGCTTTTCACTCTTGCGGAAGGTTGCGACAAACCAATCCCTCTCATCCAGGTCGATTTCATGAGAAACCTTCAGGTCAACGTCAGGTTGGGAAGGCATCGGTTTTGTTGCTGCTTTCTCAGCGT
Source organism: Woeseia sp. (assembly GCA_003229095.1). Lineage (GTDB taxonomy): Bacteria > Pseudomonadota > Gammaproteobacteria > Steroidobacterales > Woeseiaceae > SZUA-117. The sequence goes on from QIHS01000324.1 coordinate 10,486, forward strand.
CGGATTTTTTCGCATTCGAGTTTTTTTCTGCAGGCTCACCGTCCGTCGTGTCGCTGTCCACATAGCCCTTCTTTAGCTTTTGAGCAACAAGGACGTCGAAAGACTTTTGAGCCGCATCAGCGTCCTCAAACTTTTTCGTCTTCGATTGGCCCGTATTTCCCACACGACCGTAGTTGACCGTGTAGGAATCATTTTCCAGCCGGATGTTCCAAAATCGGTTCGAAGAACCCTCTAAAAAGACAAGTTTACGAGTTGACATAAATGCATGTTCCTTTACCAGTATGAGTGTAACCTAAATCCTGCAAGTAGATTCAATAATTGAAATAAAATGGTAAACTCATCAATCAGTTAAAGCACATTTAACCCCACTCAATGAGTCACTGTTTTCATGAATAAGCATACCAGAAAAAACTCAAGCAAAGCACGCTAAAAATCAGCAAAAATTCATTTTCAGAAAACAGGAAAAAATATGACCAGCAAAGCTGGGCTTATTCCCGCCATCAAATTTTTGGATACAATCGGGTTTACTCAATGGTTCAAAAAAACGGTTAAGCATGAGCGAAAAAATAATGCGGTTTATGGTCTTGAA
>QIHS01000343.1 GCA_003229095.1 Woeseia sp.
TGAATGCGGATGAAGCAGTGCGTGGATATACGCTGTGGTCTGCCTACGCAAGTTTTCGTGAAAATGAAACGGGCATTATTGAGGCGGGCCGCTGGGCGGACCTGACCGTGATGGACGTCGACCCCTTCGTCCTGGCGGATGAAAGTCCCGGCGATATTCTAAGCGGCCGTATTCTGATGACGGTCGTCGATGGCAGGATTGTTTATGAGAGGGACTGAGCCGCTGGTTCTTTCGAGGTGGCATTGAGTCGGCCACCACAGCGACGAACTTACCGCCTCTTAGCCGATCGCGCCCAGAATGCTTCGAGTTCGCCTTCAAGCGCGAGCGCGCGAAAAAACGAGTAGGGATCACAATCGACTTTGGTGATCACTGAAAGGGCAAAGTTCTGGTCATAGACTCTTCGCAATTGCGGAGGTCGGGCATAGTTCGTGGGATCGTGAAGCCACATATCCGCATGCAGATAGCCTTTGTCGTCGAAGTAAAAGTACTCTTTCGTATACGCGTCATCTGAAACCGGCTGCCCGCGAGTACTCATGAACGCCGGGTTAAGTTTTGCGGTGGTGACGACCAGCGTTTCTCCTTTCCATTCGCCCACTGAAAAACCGAACGAAGAATGGGTCGCGGTTTCCGGAAACTCGCGGTCATCCAGGTATATTCGCCTCGCATAGTCTGCCCCGTAGACGATGACAATGTAGTTGTCGGTATGCAGAATTTCCATTGGATAGGGCAGGCCGGACGCGAGCACCAGTCCGGGCGAAGCGCAGCGACTGTTGGCGTTGTCGACTTCCAGATAATCGTCGAGAATGTTCTGGCCGTGCTCGGTCATCGAGAAATTAATTTTCCGAACGGCGCCCAGTCCGGAGGCTCGGCCGTAGACGCCGCTCATGTTGATCGGCTTTGCTTGTAGTCCATCAAGATTCGGCGGTGGGGTAGCACGCTGACCTGTGAATTCACCGTCCTTCCATATGCGACCGAGAAAGTTGCTTGCGCCGTGATGCGTCAACTCGCCTTCTATACTGCCGGCATCATTAATCTCGCCGCGAAACGTGCTGATGTATTCCTCGTCAAATCCGCTGGACCAATCGAGATCAATCTCAAAGCGATTGCCATCGACACGAATAGGCACGGGACCGTTGTAGATATACGCTTTCAGCTCGCCGTTCTCGTCTTCGACCGTCAAGTGAACATAGGACGTTGTGTCGCCAACGAAAGAAAACCCGGACGTGATGATCGTCCAGTCACCGACAAGAACGTCGTCTTGCGCAAGAGCCATCCCGGCAAAAAAGAGATGTAGTCCGACCAGGAATGGTCCGATAAAAAATGGTCCGACAAGAAAAGCCTGAATAATCTTCATCATCGCCTTATCTCTTTGCGTGAGCGTTTTGTGCTGATTTCGCCGCGGATGCGCTGTTGTCGTTGCTGCCCAGCAGGAATTCGATTTCGATAGTGATGACGACCGTATCCGATACCACGGGTACAAATCGATCGAGTCCGAATTCGGAACGGGTCAAAGAGCCACTGGCGGAAAAACCGATGGCGGGCACGTCGAAAATCGGGTGCATTATCGCGTCGTTTAGCGTAACAGCGAGTTCCAATGGTTGAGTGGTGTCACGTATGGTGACATGACCATACAAAATACCCTCGTTTTCGCTGCTGGCCTCATAACGGTCAGTGCTGAAACTAATGTTCGGATATTCTTCGACATTAAAGAATTTTCGCGAAGCGAGTTCTTTATCGAAATTCCCTACGTTGCTGCGAATCGAGTCAGCAGCGATAGAAATACTCACCTTGCTGTTCGATATGTTATCACTGTCGAATTCCAGCTCTCCATTGATGCTCGTTGCCCGAAGCAGAGGATAAGACAAATCCTGGTGCAGGTAGGAAAACGTGACATAGGTATGAGACGGGTCAACCGCGTAAATCCCGGAGGGAACGCCATCGTCAGGTGCCGCGCCAGGACCGGAGTCAGTTTTGCTGCAAGCGGTGATGGTCAGTGTTGCCAACACGGCGATCAGTCCCGCGCCCCTCATGGTTGCGAGCCCGTTTGACTTGCCGCCTGACGGGTCTTCTGAAACTCAACCTGGATATTCAGCAACAGCTGATCGAGTACGTATTCTTCGTAGCCTGTCATACCGTAGTCTGAACGATTGACACTGCCGGTTGCCGCAAAGCCAATCATCTCGCGGCGTGTGAATTGATTCATCGCAGCCGCGTTAATCGTCACTTCAAGCGACAAGGGTTTTGTAATTCCCGCGATTGTCAGGTCGCCGATCAATGTACCGCTGGCATCTGATGTCTGCACGTAGCGGGTGCTGGCGAATACGATTTCCGGGTGGTTGGATACGTCAAGAAAATCTGCGCTTCGCAGTGAGTCATCCAAAGCGCTCACGGCAGTCGCTATACTCGCGGCATTAACCGTTATCACTACCCGGCTATTACGCATGTCGTCGCCGTCGAGCTGGAGGGTTGCGTCAAATTCCGTGAATTGAAGCTGCGGGTTGGACAGACCCATGTGAGAATAGGAAAAACCCAGATAGGCGTGATCGTCTTCCAGTTCGTATGTGCCTGACGAAATGTTGCTGGCAACCGATTGGATCCCGCCTTGCGTAGGCTCGTCATCTGGCCCGGATCGCGCCTCCAGATCCGCGTTGGTTTCTGCAATGCCACGCTGCGGACTGATAACACGCCCGTCCTCATGCGTTACAACGCTGATCGACATGCGCCTGGTGTTGTTGCGACCCAGAATGCCCTCAACCCGGATGTGATCGCCGACTTTCAGCGTGTCGCGGGTCCAGCCAACCCGCCCAAGCATCATCAGGTTCATGGTCTGCAGATCCCAGGTTTCCGTATTGCCGTCGTCGCCTGTGACTTCAATGTAGTAACGGGCGTGTGGATTCCGGTAGATGACCTCCGTGATCCTGCCTTCGATGACACCCTCGTTGCCTGCTTCGTAGTCGGCTGCAAACGCATGGTGGGCAGCGGCATTCTGTATGTATGCCAGTGTCAGCAAGAGTGTGAGCAATAGTTGTCGCATCGAAACTCCCGGATTCCAGATTTGTCTATTCTAGCGTGAAGCATAAGATGACAGGCATCTCCATACACTTCAGGTGCGCGCTATACTCCGGTGAACTAAATGACTTTGACCTATAGAGCGAAAGATATGGCAATTTCGAAATCAAGTAAGACACTGTTTGCGTTGATAATACTTGCGGTGACATCCGCGTGCTCGGTCAACCCGGTGACCGGCAAACGTGAGCTCACCATGGTGAGCGAGGCCGGCGAGATTCAGCTTGGCACGCAAAACTATGCGCCCATGCAACAGTCCGGCGGCGGGGAATACGACGTTGATCCGCTACTGACCGAGTATGTGAGCGGCATAGGCAAACGATTGGCCGCTGTCAGCGATCGGTCATTACCTTACGAATTTGTTGTCCTGAACAGCTCCGTACCCAATGCCTGGGCGCTGCCCGGGGGAAAGATTGCGATCAATCGGGGGTTGCTGACCGAATTGAGTTCGGAGGCAGAACTTGCAGCAGTACTTGGCCATGAAATCGTGCACGCTGCCGCCCGGCACTCAGCGCGACAGATGGAACGCGGCATGTTGTTTCAGGCAGCTATCCTGGGTACGGCAATCGCGACGAGTAACAATGATTATTCCAACCTTGCAGTTGGCGGCGCCAATGTTGGCGCGCAATTGATCAATAGCGCCTACGGTCGTGGCGCAGAACTTGAATCGGACCTGTACGGCATGCGTTATATGTCTAGAGCCGGTTATGACCCGCAAGGTGCCGTGGAGCTTCAGCAGACTTTCGTCCGGCTCAGTGAAGGTCGGGCGAGCGGCTGGCTCAGTGGACTTTTTGCCAGCCACCCGCCGTCACCGGAGAGGGTCAGGGCAAATATCAAGACGGCAGCGAGCTTACCTTCAGGCGGTGAAACCGGCGAGGCACGTTACCGCGCGGCCATGGAGAAGACACTCGATACGAAAGCGGCCTATGACGCTTACGATGAAGGTCGCAAAGCACTGGCTGAAAAAAATCACGATCAGGCTTTGGCTAAAGCACAGGAAGCCATTGGCCTGTTCGCTGGCGAAGCACATTTTTACGGCCTGCGCGGCGATGCTCGTTACGTCGGCGAACGCTATGACATGGCAATCAGCAACTACGATATAGCGATCCGGCGGCGCAGCAACTTTTTTCAATATTATCTGCAGCGAGGGCTTGCTAACGAAAAACTTGGCAACAATGTTGCGGCACGCGGCGACCTGGAAAAAAGCAACAGTCTGTTTCCGACCGCAGTTGCGCATGACTCCCTTGGTAATCTTGCGTTAGCACAAGGTGACAAGGCAGGTGCGATTGAACACTATTCCATGGTGGCGACGGGGCGGGGAAATACAGCTGTGGCGGCGAGAGGCAAGCTTGTTCGCCTGGATCTGGAAGACCACCCTGACAAGTACCTGCGCTTCGGGTGTTTCGCTGATCGCAACGGGAATCTGATTGTGGCAATTGCCAACGCGACTACAATTGCAGTCAGGGATGTGCGCTTCGTCGTGCAATACCGGGACAGCAACGGCGCGTTACGCAACCGCGAAGAAAGAATTCGTGGGCCAATAGCGGCGGGGCAGCGCAGCGATCGAAATACCGGCATAAGCCCATACACGCAAGGCTCGAACTGCCCGGTCACTATTACTGCTGCGAGAATTTCCTGAATTTCACTCAAGTTGTTAACGGCATCGTGCGCCCAGGTGACTTGGCTTCAGCCGCGAATAAAATATGCCCAGGACCGGATTAAGGGATGGCAGTTCTGCGCCACTGAATCTGTTCGATCACTACGGCGTGAAAGTCATGGGTTTTGACGCATTGTTCGCCGAAGCAGAAGAAACCTTGGCAGAACGTTTGCTGGAAAAATTATTGCAAAGCGATCTGGTGGAGTTCGAACGAGGACATCCACTATTCGAAAGTGATTTGAATGAATTCAATCATTGTTGAAGCCCAGGTTGAATGGCACGGCTTAAGTGAGTGCATGTGAAATTTAAATCTTTGTTTTACAGAGGTTTTTTGCTCATTTTCGAACTTGTGGATGTCCCGAAGTTGGTCCCGAAGTCGGTTATACGCATGCAAATAGTGGATGTCCTGGATTGACTTTCGCCGGAGATGAAAGCATTAAAACTGGAGTCGGACCTGCGAAATGGTGGAGTGGCCGTTTTGATGGTTAACGTAAATGGTCGTGTAGCACTGAAAGATGTTGTACCAAACAATTGAAGAGAACAGGTAGAATCGTTATTCGAAAATTCACCGGGAAAAGTAACTTGTTTGCCAGCGAGAAAGTACGCCGTACGATCGAAGTGGTTTTCGTGATTTCCTGCGTTGTGGTGTCGGGGTTCACGCAAGCCGCTCCGATCGCGACCAATACAGCGCTGCCACTCAGCGATGAGGAACTGATCGTGCGCCAGCAGCTTGTTGTCGCGCGTTCGTCTGGGCGGCCCGGAGCGCAAACACAAATTGACCGCCTCGAGTCTCGCACCGTGTTCGGCTATGGCGTGACATCCCGGCTTGCGCTTTTCAGTGTGCTGCCAGTCGTGCAAATCAATCGTGATTTCGGCAATGTCAATGACTCCGAATTCGGCCTTGGTGATGCAGCGCTGTTTGCACGATACGAAGTCTTCCGGGCGGACAAACCCGGGCGCACGGTCCGTATTGCGCCGTATGCGGGGATTAGAGTACCAACCGGGCGAGACGGTAAAACCGGCGACGGTTCGGTGGATTTCTTCGGTGGCATCGTAGCAACTGTCGCAAGTACTCAGTGGGTCCTTGACTCTCAGGTCAGATATGACGATAACAGAGAGGCAGACGGGTTCAAACGTGGAGATTTAGTCACACTTGAGTCCTCGTTTCAGCTTCGCCTCGCACCTGCACAGGTGGTATTCGACACCAAAGGGTTTGTGTTCGGTGTAATTGAGCTCAGTGCGACGAAGAGTGAACGCAATCGTGTTGGCGGCGTCATTGACCCGAATAGCGGCGGGTTTCAGCTCAGCGTGACACCGGGCATTCAATACTCGACGCGACGATGGATTGCTGACTTTGGCGTCAAACTGCCGCTTGTCAGTGACCTGAACGGGTCGGCACTTGAGTCGGACTTTGCTGTCCTAACCAGTATCAGAGTAAATTTTTGAGGGAGCTGCAAGCATGAAGTACCGAATACTCATCATGGCGTTTGTTGGGCTAATTACCAACGCGGCGCTGGCCGATGACGTGCAATACGACATTCGCGTCGATGGCATTACGTGTCCATTCTGCGTGGCAACATCCGAACGAGAACTGAAGAAAATCGATGGTGTTCACGCCGTGGGAGCAAACCTGGAAACAGGGACGATATTCGTTTGCGCCGATAGCAAAGTCGAATTCACTGATAGCCAGCTCAAACAATTGTTTCTCGACAAAGGGTTCACCTACCGGTCATTCACCAAGGGTGCCGGGTGTTCGATCGCTGAGAACGAGTCCGAAGAATAAAATGAACGCCGAGGCGCAATCGAGTGCGCCCCGTCGATGGGCATGGCTCGCGCTTTTTTCATCTTCAACTACGCTGATTTGCTGCGCCGTTCCGATTCTGCTGGTATCTCTGGGTCTCGGTGCCGTATCAGCCTCTCTGTTCGCCAACATTCCTTTTCTGGTCACCCTTGCGCAATACAAGACCTGGATGTTTGCGGGCAGTGGCGTTGTGATGGCGATGACAGCATGGCTGCTGTTTCGTCCCAATCGAGTATGCCCGGCAGATCCTGTTCTGGCTGCTCAGTGTGAAAACGCACACCGCTGGAGCAGCCGTTTTTTCTGGGCGTCTGCTGCCATTTGGTTCATCGGTTTCGCGGCAACCTATTTGGTATTGCCGATTTACCTATGGCTTGACAATATCTGACCTCCGCCCGAGAGGCAGTCGCTGGTCAGTTCACGACGTTTCCACATGAGCGGCTTCGCTGGTTTTAACTGTTGACGCTGTACGGGCCGCGGTGGCTACTGATGAATTCCAGCGTCCATTTCCCGAACTGCTATCGGAATGCGAAGGCTGCCCTGCAGTGCTCTGCCACCTGGGTGCCTATCTACCGGTTGAACAATGGGTTCGCCAAAACCTGCTACGACTGACCTGAATCGGTCGCTGGTCGACGTCCTGAAATAGCCGCCAATTGATGGATGTCCTGAAATAACTCCTAATTTATTTGATCGCGAAATTGCGAAAATCGCCACCTGGCGCGACAGTTTTATTGCATGCGTTACGTCTAACCGACCAAGACAAAGATATGGGGTAACAGACATGCAGGCCACCGTCTTTTGTGATGGTGTCCATTCGGGTTCGTCAGAGTCCTGACTTGTCAGCTGCTCGATAGATTGGTAGCGCTGAGTTTACAGACGATTCTCCCGGTCTGGTGGAGCAGTGTTGAGAATGCAGTGTCTGGTGACAGCCAGGCGAAACGAGGACGGACTCAGTCATGGATGATTTCAACGCACGTAGAAGTATTTCCGATGCACTGCAGACAAGCAGTGAGCTGGCACCCCAGGCTTTGATCCTTGCCGCAGGGCGCGGCAAGCGCCTCGGTCCACATATCGAAGATTTTCCCAAGTGCCTGCTACAGGTAGGAGGTCGCAGTTTACTTGATCATCAGTTGTTGATGCTGGCGGCTGCCGGTATTCGTGATGTCTGCGTAATCACTGGCTATCAGCACAGCGCGGTCGAACGTGTTTGTCACGGAAGAGCACATGTTCTGAACAGCTCAAAATGGGCCGAGACGAACAGCCTCTATTCTTTTTGGCTGGCCCGCAACTGGGTGTCACGCCAGCTGGTGGTCATGAATTGCGATGTCCTGGCTGACCAGCGCGTCTTGTCCCGTCTGCTGGAGAGTACCTCAAGTAGTTTCGCTTTCGATTCCAACTCTGGCGATGATGATGAGCACATGAAAGTTGAGTTGTCCGGCAACGTTCTAAAGTCGATGAGTAAAACGCTTGATGCTACGAAGGTACACGGCGAAAACGTCGGCATGCTTCAATTCTCCGCATCCGACGCCCGTAGCCTGCTCTCGCATGCCGACACCATACTCAGGCACGACGGCGAAAATATGTGGATGGCCTCAGCCGTCCAGGCCCTCGCCAGAGAGCGGACATTGCTCGCCGTAGACGTTCAAGATCTTCCGTGGATAGAAATCGACTACCAGGAAGACCTGGACGTCGCTCGTCAGCGTGTCTGGCCGTCGATACAACCTGGCAATCGTCCCGGGCAAACACGATCTGAATGTCAGAAAACCGATTATCGAAAAACCAATCGTCGGAAAACCGCAGTTTGAATCCGGCAGATTCGACATCTGTGCACGCAGCGAACCCGGCTATTCAGCCCGTCGAAGATCAACCTGAACAGGATCTTGGGCTCGCACACAGCATCGGCGTTACGATTCGCGGCATTGCGGCTTTCGGTCGTACCCATCGTGCCTTGTTTTTCAAGGGGAGCCTGGCGGCGATCGGTGTAGTTGCTGTGCGTCTTGCTTTGCCGTGGCCGCTGCATTCGGTGGCTGCTGTCGTGACAGACTCGGACTTTTCGACAGGCATTAGCGATGATCTGAACGCCCGGATCCTGCAGCTATCGTTGCTGTTTCTGTTTCTCATTATTGCGCTAGGTCTGTTGGACTATCTGGCGCGCCTGTTCTTCAGTCGTTTCGCTATTTCGACGACCCGCGATTTACGTCAGGCCGTATTTGGCGCGACGCTCGGAATTGACTCGACAAGTCGCCAGGTGGCATCCGGCGACCTTGTGTCACGCCTGATCGGCGATACTGCACGCGTTAAAGCTGGACTGCAGGGGTTTCTGCTGCATGTGGCGACCAACGGTTTGTTGTTTGCCGGCGTAACGGTAATTCTTTGGATCATCAATCCTCGCATAGGCCTGTTCTTTACCCTGGCAGCGGTGGCGACAGGATTGATCACCGTTTGGGGAGCCCGTCGAATCTTTCGTGTTTCTCTCCAGAATCGCCGCAAAGAAGGAAAGTTGGCTAACAAGATTTACTCCAGTCTTCGCAAACCCCAGCGACAGTCCAAGCTGCGCCGAATTAACAAGTCGAGCGCTCGCTATGAAGCCTCGCTTACCCGCATGCAAGGCCGTGTCACCTGGGCCGCCCACCTGATATTTGGGCTCGCCGTCGTCGGATCTTTGTGGAGCGGAGTTCATGCAGTCGCAGCCGGTACTGTAACGGCCGCCAATCTGGTCTTGTTCATGTTCTACATTCTTATGATCGCCGGTCCGATTACACGCCTGGCCAGGCAGGGGACTCGGACCGGAAAAATTCTCGGCCCCGCTTATCGACTTGTGCAGATGTTACCAGCGCAGACTCTGGTCAATGGGGTGACACCGGTTCTTCGCCTCAGAAGCCTGAAAAAGGCGCTGGTATTGAAGAAACTGACATTCGATACCGGCCCTGAGGCTGAACAAAATCAAACGAACCCGGGCGGGCTGAACCTGAAGGTAAAGCGTGGCGAACGCATCGCAATCGTTGATAGCACCGGCGTTGTGGCCCGCTCCATGCTGGAGTTCATCGCCGGAGAAAGGGATGCCGGCAGCGGCTCGCTTACCTGGGATCATGCGGTGTTAAAGGGCAACAATCGACTCGCTTTACGCAGACAGGTGTCCCTGTTTAGGCCGGAACTGCTGACCTCAGAATCGATGTCGCCCCTGGCACAGCGATTTCAGCAAATCGCGGTTGGTGCCAGGCGACGTGCTTCCGTCTGGTGCTATCTGCATCCGGATGAGGGCCTCTCTGCATATGACGCAGAAGAGGTCCTGTCTTCGCTCTCCGCGAACGAATTCTCCGACGCACCGACGACAATCGTCGCGACGCGTCATAACCATGGACTGGAAAAATATGATCGGATTGTATACGTGGAAGATGGTCGAATTGTATCTGGCCGAAAAAGCAGAGGCCGGAGGCCTTAGCAAACCCAGCCAGCCGGCGCACAAACGCGGCAATCAGGCGGCGCCATGAAGATTCTTTTTGCGGGGTATGCGCCGGTTCATTTTCGTTGTTTCCAGCCACTGTACGAGCGCCTGCTTGATTGGCCGGGTGTGGAGGTATTCATGTCCGGTGGGCTACGTACAAAAACCGATGGGGGTTACGACTACGACGCGCCGTCTATGTACAAAGGATTCGCGCTGCCGGAGGAGAGTGTCCTGACGGTCGAGGCAATTCGCGATATGGAATTCGACGTGCAATTTTCGGCACACACAAAGTTGATTCTGCCACGACGTGTAGAACGCCGAATTCAGATTTTTCACGGCGTCTCGTTTCGCAACAAAGCGGTACGGCCCGAGAATATGGGTTGCGACAACTACTTTGTGACCGGCTCATACATGTTAAACCGGTTTGAGGAAGCGGGTCTCCTGGAAACAGATGACCCGCGAGTTGCGAAGATTGGTTTCATGAAAACCGATGCGCTGGTCGACGGCTCCCTGCGAAGACAGTCGATCCTGGAGAAAGCCGGATTTGACGGTTCGCGACCGGTAATCTTGTACGCGCCCACAGGCGCAAAACGCAATTCGCTGGAAACAATGGGCGAGGATGTGATCAATCAGCTTCTGGCAGTTGGCAAATACGATCTTCTGATAAAGCCACACGATCACCCGAGGAACAAAAAAAAGGACTGGGCAACCTACCTGCGACGCTACGAAGGTGCGAATTGTCGCATTGTCGAACCGCGTGAAGACGTTACTCCACTGCTGTATATCGCAGATCTTCTCATTAGCGACGCGTCCTCTGTGGTTAACGAATACACCCTGTTGGACAGGCCTATTATTTTTCTCGATACCCCGGAACTGCTCGATCAGGCGCGTGACGCCCGTAACTCAATGCTGGATCTTGAGACCTGGGGGCGAGCGGGCGGATTGATTGCCGGCAGCGCCGATGATGTGCCGGCGCTGGTTGCAGAGAGCCTCGCCAAGCCGTCGCAAATGTCCCTTGTGCGCCAAAGAATCGCCATGAACCTGTTTTTCAATCATGGGCGGGCGACGGA
>QIHS01000502.1 GCA_003229095.1 Woeseia sp.
CCGTGCACGAGATCGTACTCAGGACCGGCCGGTCCATCCGGGCCAATAAAATACGTGGTCGGCGTATTGCGCGTAACGACCCGAAGCTCACCAAGCTCAAGAACCTGCTCGAGCGTCGATGGCGGCGACGAACAGGTGCCGAGTAGTGCTGCAAGCAATGTGACAATCAACAAACGCAAATCAAGCCCCCCGCTTAATTGTCCTTAAGTTGTTTGACCCAGAACGGGCTCAGAAATTCAGGCCCTTATTCAGTCAGCTGTTCACGAAAAAACCGCAGGAGTTTCTGAAATATCAGTTACTTATGTTTTTTTGCCCCAACGGATGCAGTAACGGTACATGAACCGGCTCGCAAATTCAGCGGCCAGATCACAGCGCAAATCGGACTGGTGTCACGATTTCTTCCCGGCCAGTAGAAATTGTTAAACGAGCTTTTTCAGGCCATTGTCAGCTTAGTTCTCTAAGCAATTGATCTGCTTGCCGAGCTTCGTGCCGGATTTGGTCTGGCAGAGGAGCCGGATCCTTCGACCCGGTAGATTATGTACCAGAGATTCTTCGGCAGGCGGGCACAAAACCAAAGCCCGGAATCGACGTATCTGTGAAAACCGGGCTGCATTTGCGCATGAAATCGCGACGTTGATATCAATCAGCCTGTAGAATTATTGTCGCTGGCATTTTCGGAGAGGTGTCTGAGTGGTCGAAAGAGCTTGATTCGAAATCAAGTGTACGGTTCTCCCGTACCGTGGGTTCGAATCCCACTCTCTCCGCCAGATTCACTTGGGTCCGAAACGGGGCCAGCCACAGTTTCTGAGAAATCGTATCCGGCCCCTTTTATCCTTTTGAACGATCCGCAATTTTTCGTGCCGACGATAGGAAAGATCCTACGTTGCAAAAAGAATTCGTTGCGCCCAGTCTGGAAGCGGCTCAACGAACGCCTCGATGTTGTCGTTGTGTGCGTGTGCAATCAGCACAAATGGTTCTCTGTCCGATGAGTTGTCAAACAATAGAACTTCGTCCGCGATCGGTGCGGCAAGCTGCATGTGTGCCATTGTCCGAGGAAGGCGTGACTCAATCTTTTCGTGATCGACTGCGTGTCCACCCTCGGAGACTCGCTGATTGACGCGCAAACCATGCAGACCATTCGCAAGATGTATGTAAACGAGGACAACGGAATAGCCGGCAGCCTTTGCAATTTCCACGAATTCAACTTTCGATTTGTGTGAGAAGACAGTCTCATAACAAAACGATTTGCCTTCATTGACGAATTTTCGGAAGAGCGACATTGCCGCGACCGCCGCTTCGTAGCTCATTTTTTCTGGTTCATCGGGATCGAGGATTCGTGCAATTTTGTCAGCGTTGATAAACACCAGGCTCTTCGATTCGAGCATCAGGCGATAGAAAGTCGATTTACCAGCGCCGTTGCCGCCTGCCAGAATCCAGACTTGCTTGTCGCTCATTGCTATTTTGACGTTTGCACAAATTGACCATCGACGAGATCACCGAGCGATTCTCGACCGTCTGCCGTGGTACGGCGAATTCGGCCATCTTCATCAATGCCGTATGTGGCCTTCGCTGTCGTCACGGAATTTCGCAGCGCTCCAGACGATCTGTCTGCCTTCAATTTAGCCAGAACGTCGGTCGTTGAGACGGGCTGGCTGAGATTGTGTGTGATTTTGACTGACGCCGCGCCAGTGAAAACCGCAAACAGGTCCCTCGCGTCCACCAGGCTTGACACCTGGCGCCCGATTTCAGCCCAGAATTCGATCTGTTTCGGCGGGCTTCGCCGGAACATTCGTCCTTCGATCTTTGCGCGTTCGAGCATCGCCGGGTCGATTCGAATGGGTTTCGACATTATGTCAATTCCTTTTTGATTCTCGGGCACCGAATGTAGCATATTGCGACATTGCACACTAATGGTAGCACAGCAGAAAGTGGTACTGAAGGTGGCGACAGGGTGTGGAAGACCCACGTGTCAGACTCATGGGGTCATTTGGAATCGGATCGTCAAATGTACGATGCATGTGCCGAAATTGGGTAGAGTATTGGGACATTCCCATACGATACGCAACGACTATGAAAAGAATCATAACGATAATGATGTCCGTTCTCGCAATGGCCTGCGTGCAGGCACAAGCACCCCTGCCATTCGACGTTGCGGAGGTTGCGACATTCGATGAACCCTGGGCGATGACTTTTCTGCCCGACGGACGAATTCTGGTGACGGAGAAAAAGGGCCGGCTGGCGATCGTCGGTCAGGACGGCCAGTCGTTCCGTGAAGTAAGTGGGTTGCCTGACGTCGATTACTTCGGTCAGGGCGGTTTCGGCGATGTCGTTTTGCACCCGGATTTCGAATCTACCGGGCTCATCTACGTCAGCTATGCTGAAGGTGCGCCCGGCGGAACGCGCGGTGCGGCTGTTGCTCGTGGTGTGTTGACGCTTGCAGAGCGCGGTGGAACATTGTCCGACGTGGAAGTTGTCTGGCGGCAATACCCGAAAGTTGTTGGCTACGGACATTACGGCCACCGCATCGCCTTCGACGACGACGGATACCTTTGGATTTCTTCAGGCGATCGCCAGAAGTTCACGCCGTCCCAAGACATGCAAAGCACAATCGGAAAACTGATCCGTTTACACGACGACGGATCGATTCCCGAAGACAATCCTTTCGTCGACTACTTCAGCACGGATGCGTTTGTCGACGATATCGGTGTGTATCCGGAAATCTGGTCACTGGGCCATCGCAATCCGCTCGGCATGACCTTTGATCTCGATGGTCAGTTATGGGTAGCCGAGATGGGGCCGGCCGGCGGCGATGAGCTAAATCGTATCGTGCGCGGTGGCAACTATGGTTACCCGGCGGTCTCTAACGGCGAACACTACGATGGCCGGGACATACCCGACCACGATACGAATCCGGATTTCGATGAGCCGATTCTCTGGTGGACGCCGACGATTTCACCGGGAAACATGACGGTTTACAGTGGTGATGTGTTTCCGGACTGGCACGGTAATCTGCTCATCGCCGGCCTGTCGTCTCGCGCCATCATTCGGATAGAACTCGATGGCGAAAAAGCCACCGAGGCTGAGCGCTTCCCAATGGGCGCGCCGATCCGCAGCGTGATGCAGGGGCCGGAGGGTGCGCTGTGGGTGCTCGAGGACGAATCACGCGAAGGCCGGGGACGGCTGCTGAAACTTACGCCGAAGAACTGAGGTCGCAGGTCTACCAGCGTGTGGCATTGCGCTCGACAATGCTGGAATCAGCGCGTTTATCGACTTCGCAGCTATGCCTGGTTTTTGTCACTCGTTTTCCAGAGATTTCTGAAAGCATGCCGAACGGACTCGATATGAGCGCGCATCTGGACAGTCGCGAAGTTCTTGTCTCCGCTCGCGAGCGCATCGATTATGAGACCATGTTCGATGACGCTTCGACTGTTGTGCCAGTCCGGTATCTGATTGAACTTGAGAAAAAGATTGTGCGGGAACTCCATTATTCGCATCAGTAATTCGTGAACCTTGTGGCTCTCGGAGTACTGATGAATCGTTTGGTGAAATTCCGAATTTAATTCCAGGAATTCGCGGTTGTCGGCGGGGGCAGCGGTATTTGCCATGGCGTCATTCAACTTGCGCAATTTATCCAGCCCGGATTGGGGAATGTGCGCTGATGCAAGTCCGGCGCTGTAACTTTCCAGGAACGCCAGAAGGTCGAATACCTCTTCAAACTGTGTTTCCGTAATATCCGCGACGTAGGAACGCCGATTCGGCTTGATATCAATCAGTCCCTCGTCGGCGAGAAGGCGAATTGCCTCGCGAACCGGCGTACGACTAATGCCAAGATTTTCCGCCAGTGCTTCTTCTTTTAGTTGATAGCCAGGCTGAAACGATCCCGAAAAAATCGAATTTCGAATCCGTTCGTAAGCTTGTTGTTTCGCTGTTGCCACCTGAAACTCCCGTATCTTAGGATTTATCTTGCCCGGATATTTTCTTGCCCGAAAACGTCAAGCTACGCTTGCTGATTGCCGGCATTGTAGCAGGCGATGCCGGGGAGCGAGCACGCTCCGTCGCATCGCAGCAAACGCCTTCGATCGGGTTCTCGGCCGAGCTTGGTAGACTATTCGTGAGCGGATGACAAGGCTGAATCGGGTTGGTTGTAGATACCCGGACTCTTAAATCCACCGTAAATCTCCCACTGCAGCAGGTCGTTTGGATCTGCGATCTCTGCCCGAAAAACGATACTGTCGTCTGCATATTCCACAACGCGACCACCGTAGGGCAAATCGTCAATCACTCGTTTGGTCTCATCCATCGTGTTAAGCGAAACGCCTTCGATCAGTGGTACGCAAAAAGCGTAGATGACCAGGTGATTGCCGGTCAGTGGCAGGCGCCACGCATCGCTCATTGCGCTGGAGTAACAAGGGTCGCTGCCTTGTTCGTCGCCCGTCGACCAAATCTGCCGTACCGTCATGTCGGCTGCGTTGACTTCGAATTCGACTCCACGGCTAAAGCTCTCTACCAGGTCCAGCGGTTGTTCGAACGGCCTGGCGCCGCCGTGTGCCCGGTTGTCGAACAAAATTACAGTGCCCGCCGATGTCATGCGCGGGTTATGTTGGTAGCCGGGCCACATCAGATCGCCAACAGGCGTCAGCAACTTGTCCTGCAAATGGGCGGGCCACCCATCATGACGTCCGAGAATCCATTTGATTTCTTTCGATGCCCGGTCGACTTTAAGGATCGCACTTTGGTTGCGCAGCGACACCAACACCGAATCGTCAACGGGGTCGTAACTCAAGCCGTTGCCGTGTGTCCAGTCCATGTGTTGATCGAATCCGCGAACCCACCAGTAACTGTCAATAGTGTTGTAGCCGATTCGGAACGGGTCTAGCACATCGAATGTATTCCAGGACCAGGCGATATCACCCTCTGGCGTAAGTTCTATTACCGTGTCCGCCATTACCATTTGATCCGCACGTGGCGCATCCGGGTCTCTGTCACTCGTGAAATAATCCTTAACCAGGTAGCCGTTAGCTGAGAACGCAAGAAAATTGCCGTTAGGCATCTCATGTGGTTGGTGGTGCAAGGTCTGTATGCCCTTAATGGCAATTGCTGCCGGGTCGCTTGGTGGCGGGTAGGGCCGCCCTTCAGCATAAAACTGCCGCACCGTATTGCCGAGCAGATCTATTTCTACCGTCGAAAAATCTGTACGGTGCATGAGAATGTTGCCGTTTTTCAGTCGAGCAATGCCAGCTGTCCGGAATTCAGACTCGTAGTACCAGACGAGATCTCCTCTTTCATCCAGCGCGATCAGCATTCCCCATTCTCTCGTAAACACGCGCTGCTTGGGCGTTAACCAATGCGGGCGACCCAGTGCGCGCCGCCGTACGCTTAAGAAAACGACACCGGGTTCCATGAGATCAGGCTGACTAACGATAATATCCACTGGCGGAATCGCGAGCGGGTTGTCTGGCAATTGCGGTGTCGTATGGGAAAACGTTCGGACAAAATCGTCATTTTCATCCGACGAAACGACCAGGGTAATTTCGTGATCGCGACCAGGACGCATGCCAATAATCGGGATTTCGTAATAGCCGTTGTCTGATACATTGGCATCAAACACAGCTTCCCAGGTATTTTGACCGTCACTTATCGCAATTGCAGTGTGTAGTTTTTCGTTGCTGCGGAATTGAATCGCAGCGGCCAGCGGAACCCGCCCACTTGGATTCGAGACCCACTGGGGAGCGTCTGTAAAATTCACGTCTGCACTTGCGAATGCCGAAACTGCCATGAGTGTCGCAAAAGTCGCAATGGATCTTACGAGCCTGCTTTTGCACGCGCTATTGCGCAGAATCGGATGCAGAATCATGTAGCGAGTCCTCCCATACGTGCTGGGTTGAATGGTAAACCGGGCTTAGATTGTACAACAAACCAGTGCCAAAATTCAGAGATTGACCAATTACGATAAAGAAGAGTGGAGATCAGCGTTTTCTATTGTTGTACAAACATGCCAGCTTGATGTTCTTCGTTCAACGGCTACAGGCGTGCCGACACGCTGCGCAACTCATCTGCTACCGCGTCGGCCCGAGTTCGAATCGGATCCGCAATTGGCCCTGCAAGGCGGCCCAGCATGCCGTTCAGACGGGATTTCAAATAGCTTGCTTCGTCTTCAGGAAGGATCTGTTTGTCTTCGTCAAGTTTATCGAGACGTTCTCTGACTTGCCCGGTTGCAGCCGCTACAGATTCGACAAAATCGTGGCTTTTGCCTGCCAGATAGGCGCTTCCGGAACGAAGCACGTATAAATCCATGCTCCAGTACGACGCCAACAAATCATCCAGAATTCCAAGCGCCTCCTGAGCGATCGCGACATCACCATTGTGTCGTGATGCCGCTATTCTCCAGTCGACACGCAACTTGACGGCAATCGGATAGGCAAGGGATGCAGGAGATACCTTTGCCAACTCGCTGTCCAGTTCAGCAAGCCTGTTAAAAGCACCAGCCGCGCCGAAAACCCAGCCTTCCAATACGCGGCGATCAGGGCCCGTTTGCTGGTTTGCTAGTCTGGCGACCGCTCGCGGAATCTGGCCTTGGGCAAATGCTCCAAGATAGAGCCGAAGTATTCCGAATTGCGCAGCCCGATTGGCCGGGTTCGTCGCCAGTGCCAGATTGAACGCCTGTTCAGCCCGCGCATCATCGCCGGAATGGTCATAGCCAAGAGCATCGATCGTATTACCAACGTCGGGCTCACGAACGGCCCTGGCCATTTTGAAAGTTCGCTGGATAAAATTGCGCAGCAATAGTTGCTCGGCAATTTGATGAATTTCAAAATTGTCCGAGTAGTTTCTGTGAAAGTCACTGTGCCGATTCGTCAGGGGATCGATATCTTCGAAAAGCTTGAGCATCGTATCCGCAGTTAAGCCGTCCGCACGAGACCGGCTGAAAAAAGCCAGAAGATTGTGATCGTCCGTATTCTCTGGTGCGCCTTCGGCGAAAGCGCGCACGCCTGCTTCATCCAGCGTCATCATCGCTACCGCATCTTCAATTGTGCCTAATCCCATACGGTTGTAATGACGTTGGTGGCGGTCAAGCGCTGTGGTTGCGCCCTTAGCACCATTCCAGATGTCGATCGGTTTGTCCGATGCGAGAAAAAGCAGCACTTGTCGTTCCGGTTGGTATAACTCAACATGGTTGAACTGGCCGACCAGCGTTGCCATCAGGGTTTTCAAGAGATCTTCATCCAGGAACTGCGAGTTAATCCATTGCAGGAAAACGCCCCCGTTGTTCAAATGCTCCTTTGCCAATGAAAGAAATTCCGACGTGTATAGGTGCGCCGCTCCACCGGTCCAGGGGTGGGAGGGTTGCGAAACGATAATGTCATAACGCTTGTCGGTCAGCGTCATGGCGTTTCGGGCATCGTTTAATACGAGATTGAAGCGCGGATCTGCGAGTGGGTCCGATCCTCTTTGCGAAACAATGGATCGGTTAGCCTCGATCACCATTGGTTCCAGTTCGATAACGTCGACATCCTCGATATGTGGCGCTACACCCTCCAATGCAACGCCCCCGCCGAATCCGACGATTAGCATGGAACTGGCCTCTGGCCTGGCCAGCGTTGGCAATCCGGACAGCCATTTTTGGGACAGGTTAAAGGGTGGCATGCCTTGCCTGCCGATCGATGATTCAGACAGACCGTTGCTCGACAAATGCATAAAACCGCCGACCTCCCGCATGAGTATCGTTGCGGAACGCCCGACGCCGTAAAAACGCTCTTCGCCCCATTCACTGGCGCTGGCAACGTGCGAATAGACCAGTCGATCGGGTCTCGCAGGAAAAATGACGAATAGCGCAAGCAATAACCCGGCAGTCGATGCGGTGAGTACGAACGGATGCCCCGGTTTGCCCTTTAAGACAGCGAATACTGCGAGCGATGTACTCACGATCATGGCGGCTTTCAGCGTCAGGCCGAAACCAAACGCAGGCAGGATGAAAAAGCCAGTCATCAAAGCGCCGACGATGGCGCCGGTCGTATTCCAGGCATATATTCTTCCGGCGACTCTCGCGGTATCGTCAGCGCGAACCGTTGCGATACGCACGGCGAGCGGGTAAGTTGCACCGATAAAGATCGTCGATGGAACGATCACGAGGAAAGCGTAAATAGCTTTTCCTGTAAGACCGCTGCCCGTTGGTATCCACGTGTCTATCAGACTGTATGAGGCGTATGAGACAAGTGCGACCAGAAGTTGTGCAGCGCTGAAGTACAGGATGGCGGTGTTCGGCTTATGAGCCCAGCGGCCGGCAAATAGCCCCCCGAGCGCAATACCGCTCAAGAAGCAGGCGAGCATGATCGCGAAAGCGTAAACCGTACCGCCAAAAATGTGACTCAATAGCCGGGTCCACAGAACTTCAAGCATGAAAGAAACTGCGCCTGATGCAAGCATCACCGGCATGATCCAGTGTACGGGTGTACGTTGTCCGCTTCTTGGCGAGGCAACTGCTTCGTCTTTTTGGGGCGCCTCGTGCATCTTCTGTCCGGCGGCAGTGCGCGCCAAAAATACTGCGATAAAAAAGACCAACACATTGATTGCAGCGCCCGCCGCCAAAGTGCCCGTCAATCCAAGATAAGGGAGTAACAAGAACCCTGCCGCCAGCGCACCAAATACTGCGCCGAGTGTGTTGATGCCGTAAAGAAGGCCGATACGGGGGCCGATTTGTCGATCTTCGTTGATGGCGTATCGGGAGAGCAGGGGCAGCGTCGCACCCATAGCGGCCGTCGGCACGGCAAGAATGACGAAAGTGGCGACCAGGTAATAGAACGTTTGACCGAGCGCGTGTGCGGACACGGGTTCCGGTTGATCGCCGTAAAAAAGAACGAGCAACGCTTGTGCACCACCTAACAGCGTGGGAACCAGCATTGCGCTCACAGCAATAATCGCTTCCAGCACACCGTAGACCAAGATAGGCCGCACGATACGGTAAGCGTATTTTGCTGCGACAGCCGCGCCAAATGCGAGACCTGCCATGTACGCGGCCAACACGGTCGCGACAGCAATGTGGGAAGTACCGAATACGATACCGAGATTGTTCAGCCATGCGGCCTGATAAAGAAGCGCGGCGAAACCGGACAGCGCAAAGCAGAAGATTACGGCAACAAAAAGTTTGCGCTCACGCATTGCATGCCTTAGGGCCTGTATTCGCCACGGTTAACACGGAATGTGGGCCAGCAGTAAATACGGAACAGTATCTGTCTCAACGAAAACGAGATTGTGTGTGCGGTCCTTTTCTGCTTTGCGGGGGTCTGACCCAGGTTATGCTAAAGCGTCAAAAATGCTTATAAAGCGAAATGCCGTAAGTCTGGGGCTCGCTAAGGTAAACACTTCTGCCCCCGAGCGTCGCTGCAAAAATATTGTTGAAATACAATTCGTCGGTGATGTTCTTACCCCAAAGAGTCAGCCGAAAGTCGTTATCCCGGCCAAATTCGTAGAAAGCCTGCGCGTTCACGATGAAGTACGAACCGTCGCTCCTGTCGTTGGTGAGATCGAAAAACCGGCGGCCGGAGTAGCGCCCGTCAGTACCGAAACCGATCGTCGATCCGTTGCCCAGCTGCCAGTCCTTGCGAAACGCGAGGTACGCAGTGAAGTCTGGCGACTGTGGCAATACGTTGCCTTCACCAGGTGGACCCACGAATCCGGGCTCAGCTTCGGGACCCCTGGTAATCTCCGTTTCAAGAAAACCCAGGCTGAGGTCGACATAGGTGTCCTCAGCGAGCAGCCAGCTAAAGTCGATTTCCGCGCCAAAAATTTCCGAGTCTATATTGAGCACGCGAAACTCGGTACCTCCGCCTGGCAGAGGAATACCTTCATTGATCTGCTGATCGACGTAGTCGTTATAGAACACAGCAACATTCACGCGGGCCCGCCCATCGGCAAACTCTGACTTCAGACCAAATTCATATGTATTCACAATTTCCGGATTTATCGGTGTATCACCCAGGCCGGTCATGATGGCCATCGGGGCGTTAGGAAAGGAACCGGCTTTGAATCCGCGGCTCCATTGGCCGTAGACCAGTACATCATCATTGGGGCGATATTCGACGCCGGCCTGACCACCCCATTCGTTGAATGTCGTGTCGTTAATAGCATCGTTCGGATTATTCGGACCGCCTATTGTGATTGGAACAATTCCGATGCCTGCGTCCAGAATTTCTTCGACAGATACCAATTGCTCACCGCTCAGAGACGGCGTCGTGATATCAAACGGTGCCAACGCGCCCTGGAAAGCGAAAATCGCAGCGGACGATCCTTCGACCCGGTCTGATCCAAGGCGAAGACCGCCTTTCAGAGTGAAATTGTCGTTCAGATCATATTGAAGATCGGCATAAGCAGAATACGACGTGTTGTCGAATTGGGCCGTCGATCGTACCAGCATGACACCCATCGGCGTTCCAAAGGTCGGCCCGGTATTTCCTTGCTTATCTTCCCAAAAGCCGTAGGCACCGACAATCCAGCGAAAATCATCCTCACCACTACCTGCAATACGGAATTCCTGGCTGACCTGACTGGCTTCCGATTCAATAAAAAAGTGGAATACGTGCGCTGGGCTCGCATCCGAATCTTCGGTGAGCGACTGTTCGTTTTCCTCATATGCGGTAATCGACGTCAGTGTAAAGTTTTCAAAGTCGATATTAATATGCGCCGAAGCACCGAATGCGTCGACATCGTTTTCGGGGTTCGCCACGTTGGACGAGTACTCAAGTGGATTCGCCGTGTCCACAAAGCCGGACGCATCTGCGCAGGCTCCCAGCACGAACGGCGTGGCACAGGCTTGCGTCGGGTCATTGGGGTCCCTGTCACCCACAAGTTTGAATACCAAATTGCCACT